>JAAFIA010000086.1 GCA_013298545.1 Bacteroidota bacterium
AGTACGAAAGGTTTGAGTCTCTTTTTGGATGTTGAGTGTTTGCGAAATTATAGCCTCATGCGTAGCGAGGAATGCGCTCACAATACGATCATCTTGCAACTCCGAAAATGTACGAAGCCATGTCGTTAAAGCTCGATCCTTGAGTTTCTTGCGCGATACAAGAATTTGTTCAACACGATTTTTTTGTGCTACTGGAAGTTCAAAAAACACCAGTAGTTCTGCGAGCAATATTTTTTGATGCAATGCAACATGAGGCACTAGTAAATGTCCAAACCAAGTACCTGTATTGCTTGCTGTAACGCCTTTTGCAAGGAGGTTCAGAAAATTTATGACAAAGGAATCTTCTTGGTATTGATCGTTGAGCAGGGAACTAAATTTGTCCCAAATATTTTGAATCAAGTGCATTTGATCAATCGGTAAATCACTCCATTTCGCAAGGAGTTGCAACTGCTGTGTTTCCGAAAACTGACGCGCCAACCGTTTTTTTACATGATCGTGTTTGAATAATGGAATTAGTTTTTGCTTCAAGATTACCGTATCCGTTTTTAAAACACCATCCATCAGATCATTTAAATGAATGCTTTTGCTGACATTCCAGGGCATCATGCCAAACGCTAAAAAATGGGAGAGGATATCGACTTCTGCACTGATCTTTTTTTTAAGCACCGTTTCAACAGTCAATGTTTTTCCTTGACCAATGGGAATGCTTATCGTTGTTTTTTGACCGGGATGCTGACGTGTTTCAAAAAGTAAATGTGTCAGGCTTTCTTCCATTTGTTGTTTTACCTGAGCCGGAATTTGTTCATACACTTCCTCTTGCGAAACGTGCCCAAGTTCCAATTCCAACTTTTCAACAACAACATGCTCATCTTCGGCAATCAATGCATCAAAGAGGTTGGATAATTCATGCAAGATGAGTTTTTGATAGCTATTTATCAATTCGTCTTGCATTTCCCGCGCTTGCTCGCGTTCGGGGACATGAATTTCTAAAATTAGTTTTTGAATGAGGTGCTTTTGCGACATGGGTGATTAACAAGTGAAAAAAACAATAAAAAGAAAAGCACAAGACATTACAACCGCAACTCGGTTATCAATATTATAGCGATGCGAAAGATACAACCGCAAGACCACCTTTGTCAAGTTTTTTGATTTAAATAATTCGAAAATAGCAGTCTTAATTTATTCTTTTTTTAGGATGAAAAACAAATCGCTCTTCGGCGATAAATGAGACTACCAAATAGCATTCGTCAATGCGCTCAATTGCGCGTTTAGATTGAGCATCGTCCATTTTTTAGCGTCCAATTCTAGTTTAGAAGCCGCGCGATGAATCGACAAACGTTAACAAGAATAAGGCTTTGACGCATATTGCTATGCTAAAATAGTGTTTTATGCTTTGTAATATATTCAAAATCAATATGATATAAAAATATAAATAATTAATTTATAAAAAATAATTAATTATTATAACTAAATAAATCTTGATTATCAGCTAGTTATGCTTGTTTGTGCAATTTTAGATAGGTTATTTTGATTTTATTTTTCATTCAAATAGGTTGAATTATTTCACAACAAACGAACCCTATTCACAAAAACTAGATGATGAAAAAGGGGGGGGGCGTCCGGTGGCGATTGTTGATTTTCAGAATTTTACAGAGGTCGGCTTGCAAAAATATACCCCCAAAATCGACAAAAACATTCCTTGATTTTGACCTTTTTTCGAGGCCATATTTGTCTTGTACTTCAGTAGTGAATATTTCCCCTAGATCATTCACTTGCTAAATATACATATAGAAACCTCGAAAAAAAAGTAGCCATGCCTAAAGTTCCTAGAAGCGTTCTGAAAAGTTTTTTTGAAACAGGTGATCGACCATCACAATCCAATTTTGAGAGTCTGATCGACTCGATGTTGCACTATTCAGAAGATCGAAGTCGTTTTGGCCTTCGCAGTTATGATTCCACTTTTACATACGCCATTGGCGATACCACAATTTTTGCTGGTTCGATTTATCAATGCGTGATGCAAACCACGGGTCCATTTGATCCAATGCGTTGGCAACAGATGGTTGCTTTGGGCAGCGTCGTATATGTTGGTGCTTGGAATGCTGCAACAAACTCGCCTACAATCCAATCTGGTGTGGGTTCAAAAGGACATTATTATGTTGTATCAGCAAATGGAGCAACAGCCGTTGATGGTGTTAACTCTTGGATGGTTGGCGATTGGATTATTTATAACGGTTCGACTTGGGAGAAAGTTGACAATACAGATGATGTATCGGCTGTTGATGTAACGTTTTCTCCTTCAGGAGATATTACTTCCTTGAATGTGCAAGCTGCTATTGTTGAATTGGCGCAAGATACCGCAGCAGCATTAGATGGTAAAGTTGATAAACTTCCAGCTACCGCAGGTGGAAATCTAGTAGAGGCTGATGGCGACGGAAATTTATCGGACACCGGATTATCCATTTCCGATTTCTTAAGCAAAGAGAATACGGAACCTTATACGCCATTAGAAATTCATAACCCCGCAACGAAAAAATATGTTGATGATGGTGATGAGAATAAAGTAAATAAATTGATTCCGACTGTACCGGGTAATGTAATTGCCTTGGAGGCTGATGGCGAGTTGAGAGATACAGGAGTGCACATCAACACAGTTATTACAACGGCTAACACGGCTGCCGACATTCCTTTTTCTAATGGGGCTTTTCTTTCTACGAATGTTCAGAATGCAATTGTTGAATTAAATAACAACACTGCTAATAATTTGCAGTTGAAGATGGACCTCGCATCGCCATCTACGGCAGGACATTTCGCGAGTTTGTCAACATTAGGAAATGTCGTGGATAGTGGTTTGGCCCAAAACGATCTTTTAACAAAGAATAATAATTCAACATATACACCAACTGGCGATTACAATCCAGCGACAAAAAAATACGTTGATGATGCAACTGCTGCGAAAGCAAACAAAACCATTCCGCTGGAAGTCGGTGCGATTGCAACTTTAGACAGCAATGGGAATTTACTGGATTCAGGCGTAACCACAGCCGATTTTTTATCAGCATCAACAAGCGCAACTCAAATTCCATTTACGCCAAACGGCAATACTACGGCTACAAATGTACAGGCTGCAATTGTAGAAGTGCGCAATGATTTGGATAGTAGCAAAGCCGATAAAGTAGGTGCATCCATTGCAGGTAATCTCGCAGGACTCAACGCGTCTGGAAATTTGACCGATAGTGGAATTGCAGCTACCAATATTTTAGCAAAAGACAACAACACTTCTTATACGCCAACTGCTAATTTCAATCCGGCCACTAAAAAATATGTCGATGATGCGGATACTCGAAAAACGGATAAAGTAATTACTGCTATTGCAGGTAACTTAGCAGGACTCAACGCGTCTGGAAATTTGACCGATAGTGGAATTGCAGCTACCAATATTTTAGCAAAAGACAACAACACTTCTTATACGCCAACTGCTAATTTCAATCCAGCCACAAAAAAGTATGTTGATGATGTTGATGTAACCAAAGCAGATAAAGTTCTCTCTGCTACCGACGGGCATTTCGCAGCACTCACCGCTTCTGGAAACTTGAGAAATGGTGGTTACGGGCCAACCGATTTTTTAGATAAGAATAACGGCATTCCATATACTCCTGCAACCGATTTCAATCCAGCTACCAAAAAATATGTTGATGATTCGGATGCCGGAAAAGCAGATAAAATTATTCCTGCTTTATCAGGAAATATAGCAGCACTTAACGCTTCTGGAAATTTGGTAGATAGCGGTTATACAGCTGCCGACTTTTTAGGCGGTTCATCAAACGCATCGCAAGTTCCATTTACACCCACACCGAATGTTACTTCAACCGATGTGCAAAGTGCTGTTGATGAAGTTGCGCAAGATTTGGTATCGGGACTTGCTGGCAAAGCCAATAAAGTAACTGGGGCTACACTCGGAAATTTTGCCGCACTCAATTCGAGCGGAAATTTGACCGATAGTAATTTCTCGCCAGATGATTATTTGCATAAAACAAATACAGAAGCATTTGATCCAACGGCACCTTTTCATCCATCAACCAAAAAATATGTTGATGATACTACAAGTCCCAAAGCCGATAAAGTTATTCCCTCTGCAGTCGGAAACATTGCCGTTTTATCGGCCTCTGGAAATCTAACGGATTCGGGTGTTACTTACACCAATTTCCTCACAACGAGTTCAACCGCCTCCAATATTCCGTTTACACCAAACGGCGATATTGTGGCAACCAATACGCAAAATGCCATTGTTGAAGTACGCAATGACACCGATACCAAACTCGGCGCGAAAATGAATCTTGTGGCTGGTGCAGCTACAGGAAATATAGCCACCCTCAATGCAAGTGGTCAAGCCATTGATAGTGGGCTTTCACCAGCTAGTTTTTTAACTTCTACACCTCCCGCTAGTGGTGTTGCATTTACACCCAATGGCGATATTGCAGCAACCAATGTGCAGAATGCCATTGTCGAAGTACGCAACGAAACCGATATAAAATTGTCGGGAAAGATGGATCGTGTGGAGGTTGTTATAAATGGTAATATCGCCATTCTAAACGGATCAGGTCAAGCACTCGATAGTGGATTTAGACCGAGCAGTTTTATGGCTTCAAATGCGAATGCAAGCACCATTCCGTTTACACCCAATGGCGATATTGCAGCAAGTAATATACAAAATGCCATTGTCGAAGTACGCGATGAGACCGACACCAAACTCGCCTCAAAAATGGGTCTTGTAGCTGCTGCCACCGCAGGTCATTTCGCTACATTAAACGCAAGTGGCCAAGTTATTGATAGTGGACTTGATCCTTCTAGTTTTTTAACTTCTACACCTCCTGCAAGTAGTGTAACATTCACACCCAACGGCGATATTGTTGCGACCAACGTACAAAATGCCATTGTCGAAGTACGCAACGATACTGATGCGAAATTGTCGGTGAAGATGGGTATCGTTGAAACAGCAGTGATTGGAAACATCCCAGTTTTTATTGCAAATGGTCAAACGCAAGATAGTGGATTGCGACCTAGCAATTTCATGAGTGCTAGTGCCAATGCAAGCAACATTCCATTTACACCCAATGGTGATATTGCATCAACCAATACTCAGGCTGCTGTTGTTGAATTGCGCGATGATACCGACATCAAGTTAGCCCTGCTTCGTCGGCAAACCATGGCTTTCACGTTTGCAGCAAACATTGTTTTCCCTTCGGCAACGGTTACGCTCACATTCGTTCGTATGGGATCGCAAATGCTGATTCCAGCAGCTAGTTCATCGTTCCTCGGAACAAACAGCATTACCGCAGTTATGGTGATGATATACTCTACTACCGTAAACAACCTGACAGGCGAAGCGGGATTAATGGATATTACGACTTCTTCAACGGTTGCTGCAATCAATGGATCGACTGTTGCCATGCCAGCAACAGCATCGACAAACACTTTCACTACAATTGTATCTCCCGAATTTACATTGCCAGCTGGTGCAAAAGTGTATTCACCGCTGTATCGGAAAACGGTCGCTCTTACAGGTTCGTTCAATGTTCAAAGTGTGGCGCTCATTCTTAAATATAATCTCTAATCCATGACACCACAAACGCGTCAACGTTTATGCCTGAAAATTTTCAAACTGCTCTAAACTCGTTGCATCATGATTGATAAAGCATTGCGGTTTTTAACCGATGAATTGAATACTTACCTCCTGAATCGTGCGGGTGGCGAAAGTTCTTCGCCTCAAGAAATTGTGCTGACTAACGTGGCCAAATCAAACGGCGATCTGGCTATTCCAACAGAAAAATTAGGTCTATCGCTCATCAATATTGAAGAGGAGCGTGTGATGAAAGAACAGCGCAGCACTTACCGCAATGTGAATGGCGATGTTGAAACATATAATCCTGAAATTAAAGTCAATCTCTATGTCTTGATTTCGGCCAATTACATCAATGTTACAACGGCCAGTTCTTATGAAGAAGGTTTGAAACAACTTTCAGGCGTAATCAGTTTTTTTCAAGGCAAAAATGTTTTTGTTCCCGACAATTCGCCCACACTCGATCCATCCATTCAAAAACTAATTGTCGAATTGTATTCCTTCTCATTTGAGCAACAGTACAATTTCTGGTCGGTGGTAGGCGCAAAATATATGCCTTCTGTGTTGTATCGCGTACGTCTGGTTTCATTCCAAGAAAAACGCATACTCGAACAAGCCGGCCCTGTTACACAAGCCACTATTGGTCTTAATAATATTCTTTGATTTTATCATGGCTACCACAACATCACATAAAGCATTCGCACTCGAATTTGATCACCAGTATTTTAATGCTGGATCAACGCGACTTGGCGAAATTATAGAAATTGAACCAACACCAGCTTGCGCAGAACTCTTGCGCGGCGCGCGTATGGTTTTTCGGAAAACAGGAGCGGGGGCTATTGTGCTGTACCAATCCAATTCATCGTCTCCCGGATCACCCATGGTTAATTTGTCGGACAATACCACGTTCAATTTCACATTTTCGATTAACGAGTTGACCGAGTTTTTAAATTATTCTAACCTCGATGCAAGTCTTGTCAATACCTACAAACCTGGCAAAGTAGTTTATCTGTCTTGCGATATTTTGGCTGGATCTTCGATTACACGTGCACTCAGTTACTCGCTCCTAGATGCCTACACACGTAAAAAATTCAACAACGAATTTTCGGGTCTTACAGCAAACATAACACATGCCGTTTTGGTGAAAGATGCCAACGGAACTGCCGTAGCCGGAATTTCTGGAGCCAATGGAAACAACCCACTCGCCATTATGGCTAATGCAAACGGAACGATTGTAGCTCCTGTTGATTTAACAAAACTGCCCGATGGTAAATACGAACTATTTATCAACAACGTATCTAAATTTACATTTTGGGCTGAAGATGGCTTGGTAGGTCGTAATCCGATGGGAATTATTTCGCTGCAATACAAAGAGATTGATGAGCTAACGGATAGTACACCCATTAAGTTTACGCATGATTTCTTCGCTCGTCTAACATACTGGCGGTATTATATTCTCATTAAAAAACCAGTACCTGTAAATTTTTACGCAACACCCAATAACCATTTTTTCACGATTACAAGAACTGTATCGCCCGTTATCACTTTTTCTTCCGACAATAATGGCATGCCCACCGCAATGGCCAATGTACAGTTCGATGGCATTACTCCGATTGTTTTTATAAGCGACAATCCTATTGCGATGAATGAAAGCAAGCCGGTTTCGATTGTACTCAAGCAAAAGAAGAATGGCTCGTTGACGGAGAAAACGCTGTTCAATAATTTACCAAGTCCAAGCATTCAAGGAACAACGAGCGACCGCTACAATGCACTACGAAATCAACCTCAAGCAACTAATATTTCAGAAATGTTCATCTACATCGACGAAGTAAGTGCCTTTACTTCATAACCGATTTATTTGATAAGTCAACTAAATTAAATTTTCACTTGTAACCAAAAACAATTCAATACAATGGCAATTAATCCAAAAACACCCGGCGTGTATATCCAGGAGATATCCACCCTTCCGCCCTCGGTAGCACCTGTGGCGACAGCCGTGCCCGGATTTGTCGGTTATACCGAGAAAGGGCCGCTCAACACACCAACCCGCATTACGTCGATGCTCGAATTTGAGCAGGCGTTTGGGGGGGCTTTTAAAGAGAGTTATACTGTAACGGTTGACTTGACTGTAACACCCAATACGGTTACTGGTGTAACAGGAACAGAATCGAATTACCGTTTTTACTATGCCATGCAGATGTATTTTGGCAATGGCGGTGGCCCTTGCTGGGTTGCATCATGTGGTGGTTATGGTACTAATACTTCAGCAATTGATGCCGATACGATCAAAACTGCGTTGGATTCATTTGAGCAAGTCGATGAGGTTACTTTGTTAGTCTCCCCTGAACTTGCAAGCGCAACTGCTGGAACGATTTTGACTACCCAAAATGCTATGTTGACTCAATGTAATTTGCTTCAGGATCGTTTCTGTGTTTTTGATGCAATTCATGTAGGAAACAACACTCCTGTTCAGGATGCGATTGCATTCTATCCAAAAGTTGGTAGTAACAACTTGAAGTATGGTGCTGTATATTATCCGCCACTACTTTCATCACTAAGCTTCGCTTATGATACTAATAAAATTACGATTAGTGATGGAGCATCTACAATCTACGACGTTCCTTATGCTAATGTCAATTTTGTAAACTTAGGACGTGGTAGCCACCGTACAATAAAAGCTGTTGCTGCACTTGTAGTTGCCAATACAATTGTTATTACAGTTGGAACTACAACTGCAACTTTAACTCCGATTACAGATTTTGCCGTTACTCTTAGTGCTAATACGAATGCTGCAAATATTGTTAATGCTATTAATTCGCATCCTGTTCTATCTACAATTGTTTTTGCGACCATTGATGCAGGTAATCTAGATACTTTATTTGTTGCGGCTTATGGTGCTAGTAACGTTCCTGTCATTACGGCTGCTAGTCCCTATGTTCTTGGTACATTAACGGCAGCATCTGGTTCTAATACGCCTAACAATTTGCTCTATAATGCTATCAAAACAGCATTGTCTAGCAAAAATGTAACACTCAATCCATCTGCATCCATCGCGGGCATATACGCATCTGTTGATCGCGATCGTGGTGTTTGGAAAGCTCCTGCAAATGTAAGTGTCAATATGATGATTGCACCAACGGTAATTATGACCAACGATGACCAAGGCTCTTTAAATGTCAATGCTACTAATGGCAAATCGATCAATGCCATCCGTCCATTTACCGGAAAAGGCAATTTGGTTTGGGGCGCACGTACACTTGCCGGCAACGACAACGAATGGCGTTATGTCAATGTTCGCCGCTTGTTTATTTATACCGAAGAAAGCATCAAAAAAGCAACCGAATTTGTGGTCTTTGAACCCAACGACCGCAATACCTGGAGTCGCGTAAAAGGAACAATTTCAAACTTCCTCACCAACCTTTGGCGCGATGGTGGTTTAGTAGGTGCAACGCCTGAGCAAGCTTTCTTTGTACACATCGGCCTTGGTGAAACCATGACGGCACAAGACATTCTCGAAGGCAAACTCATTGTGCGTGTGGGCATGGCGGCATCGCGTCCGGCAGAGTTCATCATCCTCCAATTCCAGCACAAATTGCAGGAAGGTTAATCCACTCTTTTCGTAACCAATAAATTCTAAATACTATGCCTACTTACAACACGCCTGGTGTGTATATCCAGGAAATCTCGACACTGCCACCCTCCGTGGCCTCCGTGGCGACTGCTGTTCCGGCTTTTATCGGATACACAGCAATTGGTCCGGTGCTGACACCAACCCGAATCACTTCGATGCTGGAGTTTGAACAAATTTTTGGCGGCCCTAAGTTGGAGACTTTTGCCGTAACAGTTGCTACAAGCCCAGCGCTGAGTATTTCTGTTGCACCTATTACTCCTAGTCCGTTTATTCTTTACTACAGCATGCAGATGTATTTTGCAAACGGTGGTGGCCCTTGCTGGGTTTCTTCTGCAAAGCTTTATACGGGTGTAGGTGCAGCAACCGCTGTTTCAGGTACAGAATTAAAAGCTGCTCTTGATACGTTTGAAAAAATTGATGAGCCTACATTGATTCTTTTTCCAGATGCTGTCAATTGTCCGCTACCAGTTCTTGCTCCAATCGAGCCAGTTCAATATGGAAATCTTGTTCAGGATGCGTTAATTCAATGCAACAAACTTCAAGATCGTTTTGTTATTTGCGATGTTCCGCAGGTAGCAACACAAGAAATTTCACTTACTGACTTAGACGAGTGGCGTAATGAATTCCGCAATGTTACAGGTACAAAATACCTCAGTTATGGCGCGGCTTATATGCCTTATCTGAATACGGGATTGTCTTATGGTGTAAGTGATACAACTACTGTTGTTATTGGAGCTAGCCCTAGTGTGCAGTTATCAACCTTACTTCCAACAACAAATCCTCAACTGCATAAAGCCATTCTTGAAAAAATTGCAGAAACTAAAGTCACACTCCCTTCATCAGCAGCCATCGCAGGCGTTTACGCCTCCGTTGACCGCGACCGTGGTGTTTGGAAAGCTCCTGCAAACGTTAGCCTCAACAATGTCATCGCTCCTTCTATCGCAATCACAGAAGCACAACAAGGCGATCTCAACGTAGATGCTAGTACAGGTAAATCCATCAATGCGATTCGTGCCTTTACTGGAAAAGGAACACTCGTTTGGGGTGCGCGTACACTCGCTGGCAACGATAACGAATGGCGTTACATCAACGTACGTCGTCTGTTTATCACTGCCGAAGAGAGCATCAAGAAAGCAACAGAATTTGTTGTTTTTGAACCAAACGACCGCAACACCTGGAACCGTGTAAAAGGAACAATTTCCAATTACCTCACCAACCTCTGGCGCGATGGCGCTCTTGTAGGCGCAACTCCCGATCAGGCATTTTTTGTCAAGATTGGTTTAGGTGAAACAATGACGGCACAAGATATTCTCGAAGGCAAACTCATTGTACAAATTGGAATGGCTGCATCACGTCCAGCAGAGTTCATCATCCTCCAGTTCCAACACAAACTCCAGGAAGGTTAATCCGTCCACCTACTTTTCAAACATAAAAACAAACAATTTAAATCTTAGCTAAAAAATGGCACAAGAATATCCCGTATCCGTTTTTCACTTTCAGGTAGAGTGGGGCGGAAGTCGCATCGGATTTACAGAAGTATCCGGTCTTACACGCGAATTGCAACCGATTGAATACCGCGAAGGGCACAGCCCCGATTACCATGTAACCAAAATGCCTGGTATGGCAAAATATGGCGACATCACACTCAAGCGCGGTATGCACAAAGGCGACAACGAATTCTTCGAATGGCTCACCACCGCACAACTCAACAACATTGAGCGTCGTTCGGTAAAAATCACCTTGCTCGACGAGCAGCACCAACCCATCATGACTTGGGATGTATTTGATGCATGGCCAAGCAAAGTGGAAGGACCATCGTTGAAATCGACTGGCAATGAAGTTGCCGTTGAAAGCATCACGCTCTGCCACGAAGGTCTTACACTCAGTGTAGCCTAATCATTCGGGAAGGTACCGGAGTTGCTTACCCCTTTCAGGCAACTCCGGACTCCTCCTGATCTTTTAAAAAAGTAAACAAAAAAGTACGCATACCCAATTCTAAAACAGCACAGCATTATGGCTACGTATTATCCTCCGGTTGGTTTTCATTTTATTGTAACGTTCGATATTCCGGTTTTGGCTGATGGAACAGTTCCTTTTATTCATGCACAAGAAGTGAAGGGATTGCAAGTTTCTGTTGAATCTGAGCCTTTGCAAGAAGGCGGTGAAAACACGTTTACACATAAACTACCCAAAGGAACAAGTTATTCAAACCTTGTTATTTCTCGGGGTATGGTACGCGGCTCTGCAATGATTGAATGGGTAAAATTGGCAACAGAACATTTCATTTTTGTTCCTCAAAATATCAATGTTGTGCTGCTAGACGAAAATCATTTACCACTTGAAACATGGCGTTTCATCAATGCTTGGCCTGCCAAATTGGGTGTAAGCGATTTGAGTGCGCAAGATGGGAAAATGGTTGTAGAAACGATAGAATTCACCTACCAGTATTTCACACGAGGATTGGCTTCAACTGCGGGTCTCATCATCAATAAATTAAAAAGCAGTGGAGCTTTAACAAACAATCCAATAATCACCTAACCTATGCCCATCGAAATCAAAGAACTCATTGTCCGCGCCTTTGTCGGTTCTGAACATCTGAATATGGATGGCATGGGCCGAGGAAAAAGTGGAGTACCCGATAATCAAGAATTGCGAACTATCGAAGAAGTTGTCGATCAGTTGAAGAAAAATATGTTAGACCAAAAAGAACGATAAGCCATGTCTTCTACTCCATTTGACCAAATATTAAACGGCAAACTTGCTAAGTTGACTATTATTGGATTTCCAGATGCAACTAAAATCCCAAAGATTGATGGGAAAGATGACCCATCAACTCTTTTAAGTATATCCGGTGAGATCGTTAAACCTACACCTGATAGTCGAATTTTTACAGTAATGTATAACCCATCTCAGTATCAACGGAAGCATGGATCTAAGAATGTAGCTAAGTTCGATTCTAATACCGGTGCTGCTATTCCTGTTGAAAATCAAGGGCCGACACCCGGCAATATTTCATTTGACTTTATATTAGATGCAACTGGTGCATCTCCATCATCTGGCAATACAATTAAAAATATTATAAAAGGGAAGAAAGGAGTCGATGATCAGGTTGATAACCTCTTAGAAACAGCATATTACTCAAAAGAGAAGACTCATGTTTGCAACCATATTTGGATGGTTTGGGGGACAAGTTTTTTTTCAGGCACAATTGATTCTGTTACTATTAATTATACTTTATTTGATAAGAGAGGTAGGCCATTGAGAGCGAAAGTTAACTTCAATTTTATTGAATCGGATCATTTTAAAATACAGAAAGCGAAGCAGATTCAGCAATCCCCCGACGTCTCCAAAACCCGCACCGTCAAAGCTGGAGACACTTTACTCCTCCTCGCCAAAGAAATGTACGACGATGAATCCTTGTACCTCGAAGTGGCGCGCATCAATAACTTAAAAAATTACCGCCGCCTTACGCCCGGCCAAGTACTCGTGTTTCCGCCCATCAATCAGAAAGAAGACTAAGTCATGAAAAATCGCACCATTCCCGGACACGATAAAATCACGCGGCCTTCCTTCCGAGTTTTTCTTGGAGGCGAAGACATCACGCTCAAACATGGCATCATTTCGATCCTCGTATCGAATCATGTCAATCGTATTCCTCAAGCTACTGTCGTTTTGCACGATGGCAATGCTGCCAAAGGCGATTTCGAATTGAGTGGCGGCAAAAAACAATCGTTCGCGCCCGGTGTTAAAATGGAAATCAAAGCCGGATACGCACAAACAGAAAAAACAGTCTTTGCTGGAATCATTGTCAAGCATTCCATCAAAGCTCCATTAAAAGATAATTCTACGCTCACACTCGAACTCCGCGACGAATCGGTAAAACATACCCTCGTGCGCAAAACAAAAACGTTTGTCGATAAGAGCGATTCCGATATTATTAAAGATGTCATTGGTGCAACGGTAAAGGCTGGCACAACGCCGCCCACCACACACAAATCCATGACACAATACGATGCCACCAATTGGGATTTTGCACTTACCCGCGCCGAAGCAAACGGATGGCTCGCTTTTGTCAAAGAAGGTAAAATAGAAATCAACGCACCGGAATGGACAAACGCCAATCCAACAGGCATTAAACTCAAATTGGCCTACGGCGATAACATCGTTGATTTTGAAGCCGAAATGGATGCCCGCGATCAATACACCAGTGTTGATGCCACCGCTTGGGATCCCGAAAAATTAGATAAAGTAGAAGGATCAGGCAAGAAAAGCGGACTCGTCGAACATGCGAAAAGCGGCGTTTCAGCTGGCGATTTGGCAAGCGTATTTAGTGCTGAAGTGAAATTACAACATCCGGCCCTGATGCCTAAAACCGAACTCGATTCATGGGCATCAGCACGTTTGTTTCGCAGTCAACTTTCAAAAATTAGTGGCCGTGTGCGCATCTATGGAACCAATGTTATTTTCCCTGGCGACTTTATCGAACTCGAACGCTTAGGTAATTCCTTCAATGGCTATGCTTTTGTGTCTGGTGTTACACACAGTTATGGCGCGCGTAGCACTTGGGTTACCGATATTCAATTTGGTTTGCCCAACGAACAATTCATCGACCGCTACCAAAACATTACCGACAAACCTGCAGCTGGATTAATGCCCGCCATTCACGGCTTGCACATTGGAAAAGTAAAATCGTTGGCCAACAGTAAAAACGATGAAACGCTCATTGAAGTATTGATTCCTACACTTGATGCCGATGGTAAAGCTGTTTTTGCTCGCCTCGCAAAACCCGATGCCGGAAACGGACGCGGAATGGTTTTTCGTCCCGAAGTCGATGACGAAGTGATTGTTGGTTTCATCAACGACGATCCACGCCACCCCATTATTCTCGGAACATTGCATGGCAAAAAAAATAAACAGCCCGATGATTTGAAGAATGAAGATGGGAAGAATAACAAAAAAGGTTTTGTAACAAAAAGCATGATGAAATTTCTTTTCGATGAAGAGAAAAAAATCATCACCATCGAAACACCAGGCAAAAATAAAATAGTGATCGACGATGATAAAAAAAGCATCACACTCGAAGATCAAAACAAAAATAAAATTACGATGGACGATAAAGGCATCACACTCGATAGTGGAAAAGATGTCATCATCAAAGCCAAAGGCGATGTGAAAGTCGATGGCGCAAACATCAAACAGAAAGCAAAACAAGAATTTAAAGCCGAAGGAAGCACCAGTGCAACCCTCAGCAGCAGTGCACAAGCCGTTATCAAAGGCGGAATTGTAAAAATCAACTAATACTAAAACACAAGATCATGCCCGCAGCAGCACGCGTTGGAGATACCACAACACACGGAGGAACGGTCGTAGGACCGGGCGTAGCCACTGTTTTAATTGGTGGTATGCCAGCCGCAATCATGACCGATAATCATGTTTGCCCCATTCCGCCCAATTCGCCGCACATCACCAGCAGCCCATTCATCAAGGGAAGCCCGAAAGTGTTGATTGGTGGAAAACCCGCCCTGCGCGCAGGTGATACATGTGTGTGTGGAGCTTCGACAGCCGTCGGCGATCCAACAGTAGTCATCGGAGGTTAATTCAAAACAGACAACAAAAAATTATTCATAGCGATTCATTCACACATAACGGTACAAGGAGATACGTCAATGGCTGATTCATCCATCAAAGAAATGTTAGATAACGGCTCGTTTTTAGGGCAGGGTTGGTCTTTCCCGCCAACCTTCACCCGACCCACGGGAGCTGTTTTGCTTGTCAAAGAAGTTGAAGACATCAAACAAAGTTTAGGGATTTTATTAGGCACGGCCTTGGGCGAACGCGTCATGCGATCCGATTTCGGTTGCAACCTCGATAGCCGAATTTTTGATCCCATGGAACCAGCGTTCAATACGCTTATCACAGAAATTATTCGTCGCGCCATTATTCTTTACGAACCACGCGTCGATTTGGATAGTGTCGATCTGCAAGTCGATCAACTCGAAGGCCGTATCGAAATTTTTGTCAACTACACGATCATCTCCAACAATACCCGATCCAATATTGTATTTCCATTTTACCTGAACGAAGGCACAAACGTTGAGCAATGAGCACGAACTGTAACAACCTCAATCCGCTACTCCGCGACGGAACTAGTCAGCAGCAACGCACTTTACAGGCTTTGCTTCCGGCTTACATTCCCGTTGACGAGCATAGCCTCGACGACTTGCGAAAATTTGCGCAAAAGTTCGCCGAAGAAATTAAGTTTTATGAATTGAATACGGTTGTCCCACCACTTGGGCCGCCGCCTACACTGCAAGACTGGACACCATTTTTTAACCAGCTCTTAAAAACTGACGAGAAGAATCAACCGCACTACACCCTGTTTATTGCGTTTCTCGAAATGTTTCGTGTGGCGCAAACCGACTTGAACCAAATGACGCAACGTCATCTCGATTTTTTCTATCGCGATGTTTTGCGTTTGCAGGAAAAAGCCGCTGTTCCCGATCAAGTATTCACCATCTTTAAATTAGCATCAGAAGTTTCGGAACAACTGATTCCGAAAGCAACAGAACTCGATGCTAAAAAAGATGCCGATGGTATTGACCTTGTTTATGAAACTGATCGCAACATTGTTGTCAATCCGATTCAAGTAGAACAACTCAAAGCCGTTTATATCAAGCGCGACATCAGCAACGATATTGTTGGACCGCTTCGCATGTATGCTTCCGAGATGGCGAATTCGATGGACGGCAAAGGCCGCGAAATCGAAAACACCGATAAACGTTGGAAAACATTTGGTCGTCCCGTAAAAGATCCGATTACCAATACCATCATGCAAGCACCCGGAGAAATCGGTTTTGCACTTGCATCGCCAGTTTTGGCATTGGCCGAAGGAAATCGTAGTGTATCCATCAACATTAAATTCATTTCACCAGTTGATTTTAATACGATTTTATTCCTCACCACTTCGCCATTTAACAATGACCCCAACAACCGAATTAGCCAAGCGATTCGCAATGCGATTGAGTTAAATTTTAGTGGCGAAAAAGAATGGATTCAACCATCGAGCGTCAATGCTGTTTTTTTCTCACCCGATAGAATGACGCTAACCATTGATGTAACGGTTTCCGAAGGGCAAAAGCCAATTGTTGCTTACAATACAGAAGAATTGAAACAAAATTTCAAGACTGCACTTCCTCTGGTGAAATGCGTTTTGAAAAATAGTGCCTCTTTTTCAGATTATTTTGTTGCACAACAGATCCTCGAACAAATTACCATCTCTTCCATCAAAATCAATACGGTTGTAACTGGTATTCGCAACCTCATTCTTCAAAACGATGAAGGATCATTGAATGCCGAAAAACCATTCCAACCTTTCGGAAGTAGCCCTCGTGTTGGTTCATCGTTTTATATCGGAAGCAATGAATTGTTTACCAAACGCATCGATACCCTCAAACTCAATATCGAATGGTTTGGTGTGCCAACC
>JAAFIA010000087.1 GCA_013298545.1 Bacteroidota bacterium
ATATGCGCCAAACTGCTTGTATGTACCGTTTTTGCAATTCTCCACTACTCTATTTTTAACCGCTTCATCCAATTTCAAATCAATGCGTTCGAAGGCGAATGGTCCGGTGATGGCATATACTTCTTCAATCAATTCGTCAAGCGATTTGCCGCTCTTAGCCATAAATTCCCAAAGCACCAATCCCATCCAAATGCCATCGCGCTCAGGAATATGTCCTTTGATGGCAATACCACCCGATTCTTCGCCACCCACCAACACGTCTTCATTGACCATGATGCCGCAGATGTACTTGAATCCAATTTTCACCACATCGAGATCGAGTTTGTAATGCGCGCACATCTTTTTAATTTTCACCGTAGTGCTGAATGCCGTGCAAACTTTGCCACTCATGCCTTTGTAATGTTTCAAATAATGAATCAACAAAAGAATGATGTGGTGCGAATCGATAAATTCGCCTTTGCCATTGTACAAGCCAATCCGATCGGCATCCCCATCGGTACAAAGCCCGCAGTCAATATCGCCAGAAAGACGAATCATTTCTGCAAATTCCTGCAAGTTGCGGTGAATGGGTTCTGGAGCTTGCCCATCGAATGAAGGATTGTGTTCGCAATGCAAAAGTGTAGCATCGGGAAATAAACGGCGAATCACATTTTGCCCAGCACCATACATGGCATCGTAAGCAAGGTTAAGACCCGAATCGCGGATCGCATCGAGGTCGAAATTTTCTTCTACGCGCTTGATGTAATTGTCTTCGAGTGGAACGTATTGCAACATGCCATTTGCTTCGAGATGGCCAAGTTTAATATCGTTGAGTGGTGTGGTGGCAACCTCAGGAATGATGGGTTCAATTTTCGCAATTTCTTCCGGTGCGAGTGGCCCGCCGTAATGCGCTTTGAGTTTAAAACCATTGTAGGCCGGCGGATTGTGGCTGGCTGTAATGATGATGCCAAGGCTCGCTTTGTATTCAACGGCTCCAAGCGAAATCATGGGTGTGCTTACAAATCCTTGGGCAAGAAACACATGAATGCCATGGTGTGCCATAACTTTGGCAACGGTTTCGGCAAATAATTCACCTGCAAAGCGGCAATCGTGCCCAACAACAACAGATGGTTTTGCAAAATTTGCTTTCAACCAAAGCGCTGTTCCTTCAGAAACCCGCGCAACATTTTCGACGGTGAAATCTTCGGCAATGATGGCTCGCCAACCGTCTGTTCCAAATTTGATCTGATACATAGAATGAGTTAAGAAAAGCAAAAATAGCTAAAAATTGCCTGCGCACCTTTCCGACTGCATTGGTGAGTTCGAAATTAGAAAGTGATAAATAGAACGTTGGTGAATTAGGATATGCTCTAATTGCTTCGCTCTTTTTAGACGTGAGATGTGAGACAGGAGACTTGAGACAGGAGACTTGAGACGAGAGACATGAGACTGGTTGAATTACAGAATGGGAGATTCACCAATTCACCAATTGCGCGCGAGCCTGTGCGGTCTCAAGTCTCAAGTCTCAAATCTCCCGTCCGCGCTGGCCTTTCGCGCGAGGCAACATTTGCACGTAAGAATTTCAAGAAACGCCTGTGTATTCAAACCGACCCAATTGCTGCCAAAGCCAAGATATTTTCCCTTGGAACTTCACCAGTTACTTTTCTTTCTTTTTCTCCGCTTGTGGTTTCGGAATGTTTACAACCACGCCACCTAAATTTTCCTTTTTGATGCCAAACAAGCGATAGGCAAGCAATGCCCCTGCATCTTTTCGTTCTTTTTTACTGACTTTAAATAAACCCGAAGCAATTGCGCCACCAAGCCCATTATCGCCCGCGCTGTAGGTGATGAGGTGGGCGTCGCCTTCTTTGTTGATCGTAATTTTTACCAAGGGCGCATCTTCGTCTTTTGTCCAGTCTATTGTGCAGTTTTTGAGATCTGAGATGATGTTGTTGCTTTCTGCATCAGCTACGTCGCCATCTAATTCGATCCGGAAACGCATTTCATTTTCGGAAAATGGGACGAGTTGTGGGAAAGTTTCATAAAAATTATTCAAGGCTTGTTTCGAGCGTTCTTCTTCGCCATTTTCGTCGTACGCGAGTGCGAGCAATTCATGCGTGCGCGCAATCAATAATTTATCAAATTCCAGATCAAGTCCCGGATCATCGAGCACTTGTGTGAGGTAATCAATTGCTTCGTCTTCATCGCCTTCGTTAAGCGTTAGTTTTCCGATCATGAAGCGGAAGTATTTTTTTACGGCAGGACGTTTATCTGTTTCGAGTTGTTGCTTGAAGTATTTGATGAAATACTCATTGCTAAAACCTTCAATCAATTCGCCAACTTCGTCGAAACTCATGAGGTTTTCGGATGAGAAAAGCGGGTAAATCACATCGCCACGTTCGGGACTCGAAACGAGTAGCGAAGCCAACAAGAGCCGCAGATTATTTTCTTGCATTTTATATTTCACGGCAATCACCCAGTTTACCGGATTGAGCCAAAACCACCATTCATCGTTCTCGAATAAGTATTCGCGTTCTTGGCGTACTTTGTTGAGGTAATTGAACAAAGCAACGCAGCCTGTATATTGCTCTGGTCCCCAGGTTGTGCCAATGTGCAATTCTTGGAAATTTGCGGCCTTGGTGAGGCGTTTCTGACTTTCGGCGGTTAAACCTTCGTAGTAGCGGGCGCGCGCGAGGGCTATGCTGTGCCAACCAAATCCAGGTGTGCTGCCTTGTTGGTCGATTACGTTTTGAAGCAAGGAATCGGCTTCTTCGGGTTTTCCTTTGTAAATGTCGATGATACCGCGCATGTAATAAAATTCACGGGTGTGTTTTTCGCGAAAATTCTCGCGGTCTTCGGCTTCGATGTAGTATTCTTCAGCCATGCGGAAATTGCCCACGGAATAACAGAAGTTTGCAAAATTATTGCTCGAATACCAACCTGCTGACATCAGTTGATCGTAATAAAATTGTGCGGAATCTAATTCAAACTCGTGCGTGTATAAAATGGCTTTGTACCAACTGATGCCGAGCAATTGATTTTGCAAAAAGCGCGGATCGTAAAAACGCAAATTTAGTTCTGCATCGTTTCGGTATTTTATGGCTGCCGAATCGAGGTAACGTTTGGCGAGGTCGTTATTTTCTTTGGGCGAATTTTTCAGAAACGAAAATTTCATACCCGTGTACATGCGGTTGCGGTGACACAACCAAGCCATTGAATTGTATGCTTCTACGGAATAATCGTTCTGCATATTTTTCTCCTGCACCCGCCGATAAACCAACATGGCCTTATCGGCCCGTTCTACGTTTTGCCAGCAACGGGCCAATAAATACGCCACATTGCAATACTCTTGTTGAATGGGCAATACGTTGTAATATTCCGTAAGATCGGCGGTACGCACACGCAATTTTGCACCAAAATCGCGCTCAATGAGGTCGAATGCTTTTTGCAAATCTTTGGTCGCTAATTCAAAACCGCGTATATCATTCGCACGCTCGTAACGGAATGAGCCTTCAATGAGGTAACCCACATAATATGTGCTATCGCGGTTAATAAATTCGCGTGCTTTTTGGTGCACCTGCTCTTCGTCCCACGAAAACATATTTCGTCTTTCTTCGTCAATCTTCGCACGAACAGCCGCACGATCGGGCGATTGCGCAAAACTACTTGATACATCAAGTAATAACATGCATAAAAAGAAATACGAACGTGTGCTCATCTTATTTATCCTTGAATTTTCATGCGCGACAAGCGATCAATTTCCATTCCAACAACTTGCATCAAGGCGGTGCGTGAAGCTTCGCGGTTGCGGAAGAGCAAGCGGTGATGCAGCACAGGATGCGCCAAATCGCGGATATCGTCTTCGGTTACATAGTTGCGCTGGCGCGTGAGGGCAAAGGCTTTCAAACATTTCAAGAAAATAATTCCTCCGCGCGTTGAACAACCCAATGTAATGTCGTTGTGCTTGCGCGTTCCCCAAACGATATTGCGGACAGATGTAACCAATTCGGGATGCAAATAGACCTTTTCGGCTTCTTGCTGCAAACTGATGATGTCGTTGTAGCCCAATACCTGCTTCACATTGTCGTGAATGTTGTTGATGGCTAAGTAGTTGTTGTAAATATCCAATTCCACATCTTCCGACGTATAGCCAAACGTAATTTTCATAAAAAAGCGGTCGAGCTGTGCGGCAGGAAGCGGATAGGTTCCTTCCATCTCAATCGGATTTTGCGTAGCAATACAAAAGAAAAATTTATCGAGATGATGTGTTTTGTCGCCAACCGTAATTTGATTTTCGGCCATACATTCGAGCAAGGCCGATTGTACTTTGGGCGAAGCGCGGTTGATTTCGTCGGCAAGCAAGATGTTGGTAAACAGCGGTCCTTTTTTGAACACAAAATCTTTTTGTTGCTCGTCAAAAATATGCGAGCCGAGCAAATCCATCGGCAACAAATCGGGCGTAAACTGAACACGACGAAATGCGATGGTTCCATCGGTACTGTGTTCGTACAAGCCACCTGAAATCGATTGCGCAAGGGTTTTAGCCATAACGGTTTTGCCTGATCCGGGATTGTCTTCGAGCAAAATATGTCCACGCGCAAGGAGTGTAGCGATAACGAGTTGTACTTCGGTTTGTTTGCCGCGGATAATTTTTCCGATGTTATCGGTGAGTAAAGCAATTTTGTTGACCGGTTGGGTCATGTTTGGCAGTTCGTTCATGACGTAGATGCGGGTGTTTTTGGAGATTCTTGTTCAGGCAAATGAGCGTCGGCAGGGCGACGGAAATAGCGGTGCGCGCGGGCGGGATGGAGCAAGCGCATCAGCATTTTGAATACACCATGCTTTGCCCGAACGCGTTCGATGCATTGCGGATAAAACGTTTGAATAAGTTGCTCATCGGCAGCAGTGGCGGGCAAACCGGAGTATTTGAGGCGTTGCACCAAGTGCATAAATTCAGTAAGCTGAATGGCGTAAACCGGATCAATTTTAGTTGCGGCGTAGTGTGTAACGGTTTCGTTGCCGCGTTCGTGTGCGGTTTGGTGGAGGAAATACAACACGAGTTTATAAATGCGATCGGCTTTATCGGCAAGCCCACGCGCACGGCCCACGCGCATACGCAGGAAGAAATAAATGTGCAGCGGCAATAAGCATACATTCAAGATCAAGAACACACCCAAAATGCCCAAACTCCACCACAACATGCTCCAGTCTGATTTGCCGTCTTTCTGCTCCGGTGTTTTTTGTTTGTCTTCTTTTTTCTCGTCGGGAACTTTCACACGGATGTGAATTTCATCGGCAGGAAACGGATTGGCTAATTGTTCTAATTGTTGCTTGGCTTTTTCAGGCGTAATTTCTTCGGCATCGGCATTGAGATCGGTGCGGTACGAAACGATGACAACCGAATCGCCTTCGTGGGCGGCTTGTAGCGTGGTGTCTTTATCGTTTAAGGTTACGAGTGTTGCTGGGCCGCTAGAGAATTGGTGTGTGGTTGATGCATCGAGGCGTACTTCTTGATCGAGTAAAACGCCCGCATCGTAACGCACTTCGAGTTGTGCGAAGGGTGTGGTAGGTGTTTTGGCCACAATTCCGTTCAACACGATAAATGGCGGCGGTGGCGGGAGCGGTGGTGTTCCGTCGGGCTGCGGCGATTCTTCCATATCGTCGTTGCCAATCGTTGTATCAAAATCTAACCAACCGTATTCGGGAAAATACACTTGCGTCCAGGCGTGTGCTTGATGCGCGTAGAACCAATACCAGCCTTTGTTTTTATCGCTGCGATCAATCGTGCAAAACCCAACTGTAAAACGTGCTGGCACACCCACCGAGCGCAACATCAACACCGTTGCTCCGGCAAAAAAGGTGCAATAGCCTTTATGCGAATGAAACAAAAATTCGCCCAACATGGTTCCTGTCGGAATGTTTGGATCGTCGGGCTTTCCGGCTTTGAGCGAGTATTTGAAAAGTGGTTTGCCTTCTTCATCCTTCGACATAAAATAATCGTGGATGATGGCAACTTTCTCCATCGGTGTTTTGGCATTTGCGGTGAGGCGTTTGGCCAAGGCCGAAATCGAATCATAAAGCGGTCCAGAAGGATTTTTCAAATAATAATTCAGGAATGCCGCATCAACACCATCGTAATTTTCGACATCCATCAATTCGCTGATGGCTTCGCGTTGTGCCGATGCTAAATAGGGCTTTGTATTTTTCTTTTCGAGCGAATACGTTGTCAGCAATTCAGACGCATACGAACGCACCCGATAACCAGAAACAAATGTTTTCTTAAACTCCCGATCAACCGGAATGGATTGGCACGAATAAGCGGTTGATGGTGCTAGAATGGAATGCGCCCATGTTTTATCCGACATATACACATCGGCTGTTACAACGGTGCGTTTCTTTTGTGTTTTGAGATGACTGAGCAAAGCGGGATCGCTTTTGATTTGGTACAACGGAATGGTTGTTGGATCGGGCATAAATTCGTCCTTTTCCGGCATGAGTGGATCGCGTGTAAACGTTTCGGTTTGCTGATCGTATTTGGTGAGGTGATGAAACGTAAAGTACATGGGCTTGGGCTGCCCATTCGGGAAATAACTGTTGAGGCGCGCACAAAACATGAGCGGATCGCCACCGCCGCCGCCGCCATTCTGATCCATCGAAGCCGAATCGGTAACCGATTGTGTTCCATCGGCCTGTTTTTCGAGCATGGAATTATTCGGCCCTCCGCCCTCGCCCGTTGAGTCTGGCGATTGGCCCTGTGTCAATACATCTTCAACGGCGCGCGTTTCGGCTTCAAAATATTTATTTACGCCCCAAAAGATACTACCTACAAAAAGTAAAAAAATGGCCAGCCGTGCGCTGAGTTTGAGTGCTTTTTTGACATTCAGATCGGTGCTGTCGGCCAAAACGCTTCCTACAAAAATCATGTAAAGCGCATACGCAAGCGGTGGCAAAATGGCTTTGAGTAAAAATGTAGCCGAAATCATGCGATCATCGGCATAGGATGAAAGCGTATAAAACAAAACCGTAATCGCGATGATGATGGAAGCGAATCGTGTTTTAGCGAGCATGAATCCCATAATCCAGCCCGTGATAAAAAACATGCGAAACAGCCAAAAACGCACACTGGCATAAAACACATCAAACTCGCCAGGCAAATGGTCAATGTATTTATTAATAAGCCAAATGGCCAGTAGCAACAATACAAACGTAACCGAGAACCGCACACGATACAAATACAAAACATAAGAAACCGTTAAACCACAACAAAAATAAAGTGCAAGTTGTGAAGCTCCGGTATCGAGCGCGGTGAAACTTTCGCTCACATGCTGCACGGCAAACCAAGCGAGTACGCAGGTTGGTAGCACCAGAAATAAAAGTCGGATGCATACTTGCGTAAACGTGATGTTGACGAGGCGGTTCATGAAGCGTTTTCAAATTGGGTGTGATCGGGCTGCACCGCCCATGCGTTTCCGCGCAGTTGCAACATGCGTAAAATTTCCTGCTCGTTTTTATACAAGCGGGCACGTGCGGGAGAAACAAACCAAGGCGCGCGCAAGACGTTGATCGGTGTGCGACGTGGCAGGAAAAACAAATGTTTCATTTTCCAACGCACAGGTGGCGGAATGGCTTTCGACAATTCGATCAAAACAACAGGAATTTTATTGGGCAACGTTTCAAGGAGTTGTTGCACTTCAAACGGAGCAATTAAACCTGTAATGCTCACAAATGCGGCATCGGACACGCGCACAAAATCGGTGAGGTGATTGTCTTTCTGCCAGTTGGCATGACTGATGCGGTACAAAACTTGATCGCGTTCGGGCACGTCTAAATTTTGCGGCATTTCTTGGTCTGCCGGAAGTTTTACGGCCCAGCCCGAAGTTTGCAAATTGTCGTAAATGCGACGCACTTCGTCTTTGTAACGGTTGAGCAATTCGTTGCCAAAAATTGACGACGATAAATCGCCATCGCTTTCTAAAAAACTGGCGTAATAAAAAACATGCGAAGCATACGGATCGCGTGTTTCGGGAACACGCACAACCAATTGTCGACTGCGTGCATAAATTTTCCAAACAATACGCCGCACATCATCGCCCGATTCAAAGTCTTTGTAATTGATGTATTCGCCTTCTACTTTTTTAGGCGTATCGGTGCGTTCGGTTTGTTCGATGGTTTTGTTTGGGAAGATGGTTTGCGCGGTGGGCGGACCAACGGGCGGTGCAGTCCATAACCGACTTCCAATATCGAAACTTACCGGAAGCGAAATGAGGTGAAACATGTCGATGAAATGCAAATGCAATTCTTCGACTTCGTGTGTACCACGATCCCAAATCCAACTGGGCGATTGACCAGAAATGCCCGTGCGCCACCATGCGCCTTTTTTCCTCAGCGAGGTATCGAGTGTAATGGCTTCGGAGCGGCGAAACTGATTGAAAATTAACCGTCCGCGAATGGTGCCCAAAAACGGACGATAAACTTTTTTCAGTTCGAGATAGACCGGAACCACACCAGCTTGTGCTTGTGTTGATTCGTGATCGCCAAAACGCAAAATAGGTTTTGTTCCTTTTCGGCTACGGATAATAAACCACAACCAAGCCGCAATGGCGGCAAGCATACTTAGTACAATGAGAATAGAAACGGTGATGAGTAAAAGTTTGGCCACGTGTTTGAGCCAATACCATTGTATGATTTCTTCGCCCTCATTTACATCAGGACCAAATTCACTTTTAAACGTAAAGTAAGCCAGCCAAATCAAGCCAATCGCGAGAAGCAATTCAAACCTGACAACCGTAAAAGCAGAATAATAGATAAGTCGCCGCCAAAACATAGAATGGAACTGTGCTTAAAGGTAAATAAATTTCAAGTGCCAATGGATTCGATTTATATACATAGGCGTTTTTAAGTTCCAGGTTCCAAGTTCCAGGTTCCAAGTTCCAAGTTCCAAGTTCCAAAGGGGGCGGATTGAAAACACAGGCGGTTCAAATCCCAAATTTTCAAAGATGACTTTTGGAAACTGTGCTTTGGAACTTGCGTTTTGGGAACTTGCGCGTCAGCTATATGCGCTTTTGGAATTTGGAACTTGCGCGAAAGCAATGTGCGCTTGAAACTTGTACTTTGGAACTTGCCCGAAAACAATGTGCGCTTGAAACTTGTGCTTGGGAACTTGCGCGTCAGCTATATGCGCTTTTGGAATTTGGAACTTGCCCGAAAACAATGTGCGCTTGAAACTTGTACTTTGGAACTTGCCCGAAAGCAATGTGCGCTTGAAACTTGTACTTTGGAACTTGGAAATTTGGAACTTGAAATTTATTAAAGTTACCTTTGTTTCATGAGTTTAATTCCCCTCGCCGAACGCCTTCGCCCACAAAATTTGGACGATTATATTGGTCAGCAACATTTAGTTGGTGAAGGAGCCATTTTGCGTCGGGCCATTGAATCGGGGAATATTCCTTCTATGATTTTTTGGGGGCCGCCCGGAGTTGGTAAAACAACCTTGGCCCATATTATTTCCAATCGGCTCAAACGTCCGTTCTATGCGTTGAGTGCGATCAATGCGGGTGTTAAAGACATTCGCGATGTGATTGACAAAGCCAAAAGTCAGGCGTTTTTTGGGACGAATATGCCTGTTTTGTTTATTGATGAGATTCATCGCTTCAGCAAATCGCAACAAGATTCGCTTTTGGGCGCGGTCGAAAAAGGCACATTAACCCTGATTGGTGCAACTACTGAAAATCCATCGTTTGAAGTGATTTCGGCCTTGCTTTCGCGAAGTCAAGTGTATGTTTTGCAGCACTTAAAAGCCGAAGATTTGATTCACTTATTGCATACGGCTTGTACCAAGGACGAAGTGCTGCGCGAGAAGAAAATCGATTTGCAAGAAACAGAGGCTTTGTTACGCATTTCGGGTGGCGATGCGCGGCGTTTGCTCAACGCATTCGAACTCGTGATCAATGCCATTGGGAAGAAAGAAATTGTCATTACAAACGAAGAGGTGCTCAAACACGTACAGCAAAATTTGGCCTTGTACGACAAAGATGGCGAGCAGCATTACGATATTATTT
Organism: Bacteroidota bacterium; assembly: GCA_013298545.1. Taxonomy (GTDB): domain Bacteria; phylum Bacteroidota; class Bacteroidia; order Palsa-965; family Palsa-965. Next base: position 10,038 of record JAAFIA010000087.1, read on the forward strand.
CGGCCTTTATCAAATCCATTCGCGGAAGCGATCCGAATGCGGCGGTGTATTGGCTGGCGCGCATGATTGAGGGTGGCGAAGATCCGTCTTTCATTGCGCGGCGTTTGCTCATTTTGGCTTCGGAAGATATTGGCAATGCCAATCCGAATGCCTTATTGCTGGCCAACAACTGCTTTCAAGCGGTAAATGTGATTGGCTGGCCGGAGTCGCGGATTATTTTGGCGCAATGCGTAACGTATTTGGCTTCTTCGGCCAAAAGCAATGCCTCGTATATGGCCATCAACAAAGCGCAAGCCTTGGTGAAGCAAACGGGTGACCAACCTGTTCCGCTGCATTTGCGCAATGCGCCCACCAAACTCATGAAAGAATTGGGCTACGGCGAAGCGTACCAATACAGCCACCAGTTTCAAGGCAATTTTGGCGAACAAGAATATTTTCCAGAATCATTAAGCAATACGGTTTTATACGAACCGGGCGATAACGCGCGCGAGCAGGAATTGCGGGCTTATCTGAAGCGGTGTTGGAATGCGAAGTATGGGTATTGAGGGATTGGTGGGGTTATTGCGTAGATAAAAAGAATTAATATATTTGAATTGAATAATACGAAACAAATGCTGTTGCGCTTTCGGCAATGCATTTGGATTTGGGGGATTGGCGGAGGTTTGTTTCGTTGATTAATTAGTTAGCGGTCAGGCAATGACGATTGTACAACCATAACAAATAGACAATTACAAATCAATAATAATAAATAAAAATGGCACAACTAATTATAATAAGAGGAGGACAAAATGGAGGAAAAACAACAACAATTGGACTTGTTTATCAGGAATTATTAAAGCACTCGGAGTTAGAACATATTTTTAATGATAATATAGTAACTCAAGACAGTTTAAGATACAATGACAATGGCGAAACCATCGACTTTACAGCAATTTTGACAATAAATAGCAAAAAAATTGGACTTGTTAGTGCTGGGGATGTTGCAAGTCACACCAAAGTAAGAATAACAATCTTCATTGAAATGAAAATCGACATTGTAATTTGTTGTGCTCGCAGTGTAAACAGAGATGGTTCAACCTACAGAATGATCCTAGAAGACTTTTCACAAACTAACAATATTGCTCTAGAAATTTTTACAGGATATGATGAAAACAAACTCTTAAAAAATGAAATTAAAAAAACTACGGTAGAAAACATAGTTAAAAAGGCGTTAGAAATCATTGGATAATTTGTAAAAGAAGAAAAATAGTAAAATGGCGACAGAATACTCATCGGTTTTAGTAACAATAATTTTAGCCTTGACATCGGCTATTATTGGTGGCTACATTTCTTACTACTTTGCCTCAAAATCTAAAAAACAAGAGGCCGTTATGAAATTTAGAGAGGAGAAGTATTCAAATCTGCTTATTCTTCTTCAAGGCTTTGTTGGCGACACAGTTAGTTACGATACTAAGAGAAAATTTTTTGAGGAACAATATAAATCGTGGATATATTGTTCAGACGAAGTTGTTATTGCTATTAACTTTTTAGTCCAATTAGTAATTGACTCAGAAGGTAAAGACCCCAATCCACAAGAAGGTAGAAAGGCGGTAGGAAATATTGTATTAGCAATGAGAAAAGACCTTCTTGGGAAGACAAATCTAACACATAAGGACTTCCGCTATACAAACGTGCACAAACACAACTAAATGGACAATCTGCTAACATTAATAATAAATTTGGGTGCGAACTTGAAACAGACGTGCATGGAAGATGTAATTGGAAAAATAATAGCTGGGCTAGTAGTTGCAATAATCACTGGCATTTCGACATGGCTATATAAGAGAAAATTTTCATTACAATTTCGACATACTATAAAACATGGTTATTTGAACGAGTTGCTAACTATTATTAAACTGAAATATCCCCAAATTAAAACAATCAAGGTTTTGGCTAACGTAACAAATGCTTTTTTACCAGCATTTCAAAATTCTGGATTAAATGTAATTGATATGCAGCTCTTGTTAAGAAGACCATCTATGGAAAACAATGAAATGAACAATAATTATAGGATTTATTTCAATACAATAGTGGCTGATTGGGAGAAACTAGAAAGTGAAGATAGAATCAAAAAGCTTGAAGTAAAATACTTTGATTTCCTAACAACAGATTGGCAAATCATAATTGATGACAGATTTATTATTTTAGGTCTAAATGTTCCTCAAAAAGATAATTGGAAACAATTTAAAATAATGGATACATTTTTGATTGCTGGGGATTCCTCATCGGAAAAGTTATTAATTGCTAAGTATACAGACCGCTTTGATAAATTTTTTAATGAATATGGAAGCGATAATTTAAACTGATTTTGCTGGAATAAAAATGCACATTGCCTAACGCAATATGGTCAATATGAATTTTAGATCTATGCGCATACTTTTACCTCGCTTCGACTTCTAGTATATTATGATAGGGAATCCCCCGAAATCCCATAATGGGCATATTGTCAAACACTAGAAAAAAATGACCCTAAAATATAAAACCTACTTCATTAACATCTTTGACGACCAGACTTATTCTATTAATTCGGCCGATAACACTTCCCATTACGATAAAATATATTTCGGCGGCGGGGAAAACCAAGACCGATTTTATCCAACTTCAAAACATGGCATTCGCATTTGTGAGGCAGACAAAGAATTGACAAGTGCACTCATTTGCGAAGTTGGCGGAGCGACAACCATTCACGCCAAGTCTTTTCTCATTTCGGATAATGCGCTTTTCATTTGTTGTTGCTCAAAAATTTATTCGTTAAAGCTTCCTGACTTATCCATTCATTGGTCAAAAGCGTTTGATCCAGCAACTTGTTTTGGTATTTATTCCTTCGAGAACGATTTTGTAATTCATGGTGAATTACAAATTACCCGAATTGACAAAGACGGAAATGAAAAATGGAACTTCGGCGCAAGCGACATATTTGTAAGTCCAGATGGTCATGATTCTTTTACCATTCAAGGCGACAAAATTTTTCTCCGGGATTGGGAGGGTTTTAAATATACTTTGGATAAAAATGGTTCTTTAGTTGACTAGCCATAATTGTGTGAAAGAAACAAGGGAAGCTGCAATTTTGAATGTTACTGTTCAAATGCATAACTTGGACAAGCAAAAGCGGATGCAAGCCATGAATGCCTGCAAATTTTAAACATGAGAATATTTACTACCATTATTGCTGGTATTGCCCTAGTTATTCTAGGAGAAATGCTCGCCTTTTACGTTTACTCAAGATACACACAGGGTGGTCTGATTAATGGATTTTTGGGGATTAGTGCTTTTTTGGCAATTGTAATCGGTGCCCTTTTATTCATTCGTTATCCTGTACACTATGCCGATATAATAAGGATTAAGTATAGAGGAAAGAATGAGCTTATAAAGTTTATAATGGGGACATTTATTTTCATTTTTACACCAACTCCATTTATACTAGCAGTTGTTGCTTTTTATCACTTTACAGGCAAATACCATGACGAGCAACTGGACAAGTTTGGTGTCGTCAAGAAAGTACTGATTGAGAAAGAGATTATTGGTCGAAATAGCAGACATGATTTATGCTTTAGCTTCAATCATGAAGGAAAAACATGGGGAGGTATGTTGGACAATTGGGTCTATCATGTGGGTGACTCTGTTGAAATTATATACTCAAGCCAGAATCCTAACGAGACGGAATGGTACAGAAAATACTTAGAAGAAATAAAGGAAACTCAAAGATAATATCCATCAAAATAGTCTTTTAAAACACAAATATTATTAGCTATCGTACCATACATTACGAATATAACTCCCGAAATCAAACAGCTTATTTTTCTTACAGGTTAACGCTCAAAATGTATAACTTGACATAGCAAAAATGGCTAATGAGCGTATTGCCAATCGTGAGACTTTAATTCTTTTGCAGAACATTTTTACTTTCTATTTAACTTTAGTAATAAATTGAAACTTTGTGCTTCTAAAACCGCCCAAATTTAGCATAGACTCACATCATATTTCGACGCTGACCTCAATATACTTCGATCCCAAAAACTATCAATGCCATGGAAGACAACTTAAATATCATTTGGCGAGGCCAAAAAGTAGGACGCATTGAAAATTGTATTCCTGATATGTGGTACTTAGAAGGAAATTGGATCTTAGACAAGACGGCCATTGCGAATGATTTTGAAAAATTAGTTCTGTCATTTGATCCCAAACAGGTAATGCGAGACCCGACAAAAGGCACACGAGTTATTTTAGTTGACGAAGACAATCTCGGAGAAACACATGCATTAATACATTCCTTGACCGATGGTTCTTTATTTCTTAGAAGAGTATTTCACGACGATGCAATAAAGTGGTTACTCGAGAATATAACGTAAGGAAACAACTAGAAAAGAAGTATTCGTAGCACCCGTCTGTCCTCGGATGGTTAGATAATAATTATGTTTATGAAGTGGTAAGCCTCACAAATTTCTAGTCGCTCTCACCCCACCCCAAATTCGAGCCCCTTGGGCCTAGTTTTCCATAAAAAACAAACCTAAAATAAATTTCGTACGAAATATTTCCTAGTTTTTCTTGGAAGTTACGAAAACTTTCCTACCTTTGCTTCATGCAAAAGAAAATAGGGAATACAAATGATGCAGAACCAACGAAATCGGAATTGGAGATTTTGCAAGTTCTTTGGCAGTATGGACCATCGACAGTTCGTTTTGTGAACGATACACTGAACGAACAAAAGCGTGCGGTACAATACACATCTACTTTGAAATTAATGCAGATCATGACCGACAAGAAAATGCTCAGTCGAGACGAGTCGAATATGAAGCATATCTATATCGCGGCCATCGAAGAAAAGAAGACCAAGGGAATTTTGCTTAATCGGTTTGTCGATTCGATGTTTAATGGTTCGGCAAGCAGTTTGATGCAGCAACTGCTAGGCAACAAAAAAACGTCTCAAAAGGAGTTAGATGAGATCAAAAAGATGCTCAAACAATTCGATAAAAAATAAATACGATGGAACTCATTGTGTCATACTCATTTTCAGCAGAAGCCATTGTTAAAGCGTTGAGCTGGACCTTGGTGCATTCGCTTTGGCAAGGACTGCTGTTATCGTTGGTAGCTGGCGCCATTATGCTTTTGACCAAAAAGGCAAAAGCTACGTTGCGGTATGATTTATTAGTTAGTTCAATCGTATTTTTTATTGTGGGCGTTTTTGTTACTTGCTACAATCAGCTATCCAATAGTGCACAGGTTGTCGAATCGAATTTCGTGCAAGCCTTGCCGACAACTAAAACTGCACTTTCTGAGCATTGGGTCATGCCTACGGCGCAACCATCGGTAATTAGCCAAACCATCCATTTCATCAACGCCAATGCAACTTGGATTGTTTTAATTTGGTTATTGGTAATCATCATAAAATTCATCAGACTTGGCTCTGCGTTTTATGCGATCCATCAGTTAAAACACAAGCAGGTTTCTGCGGCTACGGTCTATTGGAATAAGCGCATAAACGAATTGTGCAAGCAACTTAAAATCAACAAAAAAGTAGTCTTGCTGCAATCTCAGATGGTAACCATTCCGGCTGTAATCGGTTATTTCAAACCAATCATTTTGTTTCCTGCGGCCATGTACACAGCCATACCCTTGCATGAAGTTGAAGCAATACTGATTCACGAATTGGGGCATATTCGCCGAAATGATTTTATCGTGAATTTGTTGCAAAGTTTCGTTGAAGTGGTATTCTTTTTTAATCCAGCAGTGATGTGGGTTTCTTCATTAATCAAAACCGAGCGCGAAAATTGCTGCGATGATATTGCCATAAGTATTTCAGGCAATAAGCAGGATTATATCAAAGCACTCATCCATTTTTCGGAATTTGAACAACACGAACCCCGACAATTAGCAACAGCTTTTTCAGGAGAAAAAAAACATTTATTCAATCGAGCAAAACGAATTATCTACAACCAAAACAACACACTAAATATTATGGAAAAGAAATTTTTATCTGCCAGTTTAGTACTGGTGAGCATTTGCCTTCTGGCGTTCATTTCAATGAAAGCCCAAGATAACAAGAAGGACAACCAATCAATCCAACAAGCAACCCGAAGCGCCGATGGTAAAAAGAGAGGCGTATCTGGAGGAAATGATACCATTCAGGTCTATACAATCAGTGGACGATCGGGTATGACAGGTGTAACCCGTACCCAGATTGACGGCAAGGAGTTCGAGCTATTTATCGTAAAAGGTCAAATTACGGATATGTATATTGACGGAAAAAAAATTCCGGCTGAAGAAATTATAACCTATAAACCTATCCTCGATAAATTATATGAACAAATAAATAAAGACGAGGAACAGGCTTTGCGCGATAGCGAACAAGCGAAGCGAGACAGCGAACAAGCCATGCGCGATAGCGAGCAAGCGAAGCGAGACAGCGAACAAGCCATGCGCGACAGCGAACAAGCAAAGCGAGACAGCGAACAAGCCATACGAGACAGTGAACAAGCGAAGCGAGACAGCGAACAAGCCATACGAGACAGTGAACAAG
>JAAFIA010000088.1 GCA_013298545.1 Bacteroidota bacterium
TTTGCGGTAAAAAAAATAGAACAAAAACTTAGCGGTCTTTGCGTAAACCTTGGCGGTCTTTGCGGTAAAAAGAAATAGAACAAAAACTTAGCGGTCTTTGCGTAAACCTTGGCGGTCTTTGCGGTTAAAAGAAATAGAACAAAAACTTAGCGGTCTTTGCGTAAACCTTGGCGGTCTTTGCGGTTAAAAGAAATAGAACAAAAACTTAGCGCCCTTTGCGTAAAACTTAGCGGTCTTTGCGGTTAAAAGAAATAGAACAAAAACTTAGCACCCTTTGCGTAAAACTTAGCGGTCTTTGCGGTTAAACAACTTTTTTTAAAAAAGCAGATGACATCAAGAAATTAAAAAAACATCTAAAATCCTAAAATTTAGACCGCTTCTTAGGTATCAGCGTGGCAATTGTTGCGTTTACGAAACGCGAAACAATTGTTATCCTTATATTTGCAGCTATGATTCTACCTATTGTTGCATACGGCGATCCGGTGCTTAAAAAAGTAGCTGTTGACATAACACCCGAATATCCGGGTTTGTCAAAACTGATCGACGATATGTTTGAAACGATGTATCAGGCCAAAGGTGTTGGTCTGGCTGCTCCGCAAATCGGGAAGTCGATTCGTTTGTTTCTTGTCGATGCTTCGCCTTTTGCCGAAGATGCAGAAACAGAAGAAGAGGAAGCACTCGCCGATTTCAAAAAAGTAATTATCAATGCACAGATTATCGAAGAATCGGGCGCAGAATGGAAATACAATGAAGGATGTTTGAGCATTCCGAAAATTCGTGAAGATGTTTTGCGTAAACCTAAAATCAAGGTGCGTTATTTGGATGAAAAATTCAAAGAGCATACGGAAACGTTGGATGGTATTGCGGCTCGAATTTTTCAGCACGAATATGATCACATCGAAGGCAAATTATTTACAGATCGCATCAGCCCCATTCGTCGTCGTTTGCTCAACAGCAAGCTTACCGATATTTCTAAAGGGCGTGTTGAAGTTGATTACCGCATGAAATTTCCTATCAAATAAAAAAATCTATGAAATCAATTTTATCAATCACCCTCTTTGCTGGTTTATTTCTTTTGAATGCCTGCGGCAATGGACTTTCTCCTGAAGCGGAAAAAGCGATTCAAGACAGTATCGACAAAGCCAAAGGCCGCACGTTGTATGTCAAGAACATCGACTCGGCAGAAAAAATATTGCGCAGCGATAAAAATTTCGACAAGAACAAAGCGCTTGCTGCCATGAAGGCTTATAATGATTTTGCCGTAACGTATCCGAATGATTCGATGACTGCGGAGTATTTATTTCGTGCGTCTGACTTGGCGCAGGGAACAGGTAATTTTGAACAGGCAACTATTTTCTTGGAACAGATCATTAGCAAATACAAAGGGTATCCGAAATATGTGGATGCGTGTTTTGTGTGTGCATTTGTTTACGATTCGCATCTCGAAAACGTTAATCATGGCGCTGATCGTGCGCGGGAGTTGTATCAATTTGTTGCCGATAAATATCCGCAAAGCCCGTATGCGTCGCAAGCTTTAGTTTTGAAAAAATACATTGGCATGCCGGATAGTGTGATGTTGAACGATATTATGGAGAAAGGCGGCAAATAAATCCGTTTTTACAACAAAATAAAAACGCCTTGCTATCATCAGCAAGGCGTTTTTAATTTTAGGCGGGTGGAAGAAAAATATCGTGCTGCGGTTTGGGAATAATATTGTTGTCTATGGCTTTCTGAAAAAGTAAGTTTACGGCATTACGTCCTTCCTGACCTAAATTTTCTGAAAACGAATTGACATATAAGGCGATGTGTTGCTGCATCACATCGTCGCTCATTTCCTGCGCGTGGGCGCGGACATAAGGCATAGAGGCGTTGGGGTTTGCGAAGGCATACGCCACACTGCGTTGAAGCACGCGATTGACTTTCTGTTGTAGTTCAAGTGGCAAATCTCTTCGGATGACAATGCCGCCAAGTGGAATGGGTGCGCCTGTTGTTTCTTCCCAATAGGCACCAAGATCAATGATTTTTTTCAGTCCTTTTTCGGCGTAGGTAAATCGATTTTCATGAATGATTAATCCGGCATCGACTTGTTCATGCAATACGGCTTGTTCGATTTCGGAAAACACAAAAGCTACTTTTTGTGTGGCGTTTGGAAAAGCTAATCCGCATAAAAAATTGGCCGTCGTATATTTTCCGGGAATGGCAAGGGTGAGTTTTCCTGAAGCAATTTCTTCGGGTGCAATATTTCTTTTGGAAATGAGCAGCGGACCACAACCTCGTCCTAACGCACTTCCAGAATCGAGTAAAACATATTTTTCGGTGCAGTAGGCATAAGCGTGGTAACTGAGTTTTGTAATGTCGATTTTTCCGGCAAACGCATTGGTATTGAGTGTTTCGACATCGGCAAGTTGTGTTTCAAATTCGAGTCCTTCGGTATCGATGCGGTTGTGGATGAGTGCATCAAAAATAAAGCAGTCGTTTGGGCAGGGAGAAAATCCAAGGGTAAGTTTCATGGACGGATATTTTCGAGCAAGAGCAAGGCGTGTTCGTTGAGGTTTTTGATGGCTAGGCCCATTTGCCAAGCGTCGCGGTTGCGTCGTTCGACATAATTAGAAATGGCGCGGATTTGTGCGCAGGGAATTTTTTCGAGCATGCAGGTGTAAAAAAATGCGGCACCTTCCATGCTTTCTGTTTGTGCTTGATAGCGTTTCTGAAGCGTAGTAATGGTTGCATCATTTCCGCTAACAGTATTGACGGTAATTCCATTGAGGCGCGGCAATCCATTCAACACAGGCGATGCCGGAAAATTTTCGTTGAGCAATAATTTTCGCGTAAACGGATTTTCGTTGGTACCAATCAGGTTGAGATCAAAAACACTGAGGAAGTTTTCACCATCTTCGGCACCAAGATCGGCGAAACAATCTGACGTAATGTGTACCACATCGCCGAGGGATAGTGTACGGTCGAAACTACCGCAAATGCCAAGATTAAATACGAGGTCGTATTTTTTTGCGCTTAATTGACGTGTCAACTGATACGTTGTGGCAACTGTTCCAACACCCGTCATTAAAACATCAACAAAATGGTTATTGATTTGCCCCGATTTGAGGCGTTGTCCGGCTTCGCCTTGTGCGTGCATGCGTCCGATCAGGGGCATGAGTTCTGTAAATGTAGCGGCAACAAGGAGAATTTGCATGGAGCAAAATTACGCTTTTATTGTGGGGCTTATTTCAACACACGCGAAAAGGTTTTGCGAGTTTTTTATATAACGTATCCAATGGCTATACTTTTAAAAATTGTATATCGAATGCCTGTTTAAATTTCATCCTTTGTTCCGAAGTTTCGGCATTGGTTTCGCAGCCGCTGAATTGGAATTTGAAATTTATGCTTTGAAATTTTTAAAAACGGTATCTTTGCGACATGATTTACATTACTCGTCGCGAGCGCTTCAATGCGGCTCATCGTCTTTTTCGTACCGAATGGAGCGATCAAGAAAATAAAGACATGTTTGGTGGATGCGCAAATCCAAACTGGCATGGACACAATTATGAACTATTTGTTACGGTAAAAGGCAAAATCAATCCTCAACTTGGGTATGTGATGAACCTGAAAGACTTGAGTTCGTTAATCAAGGCGAAGGTGATTGAAAAGCTCGATCATAAAAACCTGAATCTGGATGTTGATTTCTTGAAAGATGTGATGACTTCTACAGAAAATGTAGCCATTGCCATCTGGCAACAATTAGAAACACCAATCCGTGAATTGGGTGTCGAATTGCATGGCGTCAAACTCATGGAAACTGAAAATAATTTTGTGGAGTATTTTGGAGAGACTAATTAAGGCTTGTCAAACGACTATCTACAAAACACCTCGTTGTTGGATTTGTTAACATTTGCAAAGAATTCAAAACAGAAACAGGTCATTACTAATTTTGTACTCCCATGGAAGAGCAAGCTGGTTATAAAAAGACAGACTCATACAATTCCGAAACGATTGATAGTTTAGCGAAAAAATATCAAGTTATTCTAGAGGAAATTGGCGAAGATCCCAAACGCGAAGGGTTATTAAAAACGCCAGAACGTGTGGCTAAAGCGATGCAATACCTCACACATGGTTATGATTTGAATCCTGCGGAAATTTTACGCTCGGCCATGTTTAAGGAAGAATACCGTCAAATGGTTTTGGTAAAAGACATTGAAGTGTATTCGATGTGTGAGCATCATTTATTACCATTTTTCGGGAAAGCACACATTGCGTATATTCCGAATGGTTGCATTGTTGGACTCAGCAAAATTCCGCGCGTAGTAGATGCGTTTGCGCGCCGTTTGCAAGTTCAGGAACGGCTTACAACCGAGATTCGCGATTGTATTCAAGAAACGTTAAACCCGATTGGAGTAGCCGTTGTTATTGAGTGTCAGCATTTGTGTATGCAGATGCGTGGTATTCAAAAACAAAATTCAGTTACTACAACATCTGCTTTTACGGGAGAGTTTTTGAAAGATACCACGCGTAAAGAATTTATTAGTCTGATTGGTACAAAACTTCATTAATTTAGCTTTTTAAAAACACATCAAATCATGAACGGTTTTAATCAAAACTACAATCCTTACGGCCAGAACAATGGCATGTCGATGAACACGGGTGCTACGGTTAACACAGAAAGCATTCGGTTGTTTATGCGCAATGTTTTTGGATGGATGGCAGCGGCTCTTGCTATTTCGGGTGTTGCGGCGTATGCGTTTGCCAATGTGCCTGCGCTTACCGAGTTTCTCTATGGTAGCAGAATCACGTTTTACATTGTGCTTTTTGCTCCCGTTGCCTTGGTACTTGTCATGGGCTTTGGCTTAAACAAGTTATCGTTTCCTGCATTACTGGGTATTTTTCTGCTCTATGCCGCTTTAACAGGCATGAGTTTGAGTTTCATTTTCCTCGTTTATGAAATGGGTTCTATTTTATCAACGTTCTTCATTTCATCGGGCATGTTTGCGGCCATGGCGGTGCTTGGTTTTGTAACCAAAGCTGACCTTACAAGTTTTGGCCGCATCATGATGATGGGCTTGATGGGAATTGTAATTGCTTCTATTGTCAATTTTTTCTTGCACAGTAGTCAGTTAAACTGGATCATTAGTTTGGTCGGCGTAGCTGTTTTCACTGGTTTGACAGCTTATGATGTTCAGAAATTAAAGAACATTGCAGCGCAAACAGGATCGGAAGGCGAAGTAGCGGCCAAAGCTTCTGTGATGGGCGCGTTGACCTTGTATATGGATTTCATCAACTTGTTTATCATGTTGCTCCGTGTGATGGGAAAACGGAAATAAGTGAATTTTAAACTTCTATAAAACGTCAGCAGCCTTGCTGGCGTTTTTTTTATGCGGGATGTTCTTCAAATGATCAACAACCAACATGGGTATTTCTTTCTGCAAAACCATTTTCAGCAACAAACCGATTTGTTATCTTCGTCGCTCCACGATTCATCACAACTATGAAAAAAGCTTATTTATTTCCCGGACAGGGTTCGCAATTTTCGGGCATGGCAAAAGATTTATACGAATCAAATGCTCAAGCGAAAGAAATGCTCGAACGCGCCAATACAATTTTAGGATTCCGCATCACAGACATCATGTTTAGTGGTAGCGATGAGGAACTCAAGCAAACCAAAGTAACACAACCAGCCATTTTTCTACACTCCGTAGTTTTAGCAGCAACGCTCGGCGATACGTTTCAGCCGGATATGGTTGCGGGTCATTCGCTTGGCGAGTTTTCGGCACTTGTTGCAAATAAAACATTGAGTTTTGAAGATGCTTTGGTACTTGTTTCCAAACGCGCCTTAGCCATGCAAAAAGCTTGCGAAGCAGAACCTTCAACGATGGCTGCTGTGTTGGGCATGGAGGATGCTAAAGTGGAAGAAATTTGTGCTACCATTTCGGGTGAAGTGGTTGTACCTGCAAATTACAATTGTCCCGGGCAATTGGTTATTTCTGGATCTGTTGCAGGCATCAATCAGGCCTGTGAAGCACTCAAAGCAGCTGGCGCCAAACGTGCCCTTGTATTGCCTGTTGGCGGGGCATTCCACTCGCCCTTGATGGAACCTGCGCGTGTTGAACTGGAAGCCGCCATTCACGCAACAACTTTTCATACGCCCATTTGCCCTGTTTATCAAAATGTAAATGCGCAACCGGTATCTGATCCAGAAACGATTAAAGAAAACCTAATCGCGCAACTCACCGCCCCTGTTCGCTGGACGCAGACAGTTCAACGGATGACCAATGATGGCGCGACTTTCTATACTGAAGTTGGCCCTGGCAAAGTGTTGCAGGGCTTAGTGAAAAAAATATCGCCTGCTGTTGAGGTGGCAAGTGCATAATATTCTATTTTCGTTGCAGACCCGTTCTCCCCATAACCGAAACCGTAATCTTTTAAAACCACACACATGGGAAAATTTGTCGTAAGTACACGAAAAAATGGCGAAGTGCAGTTTGTACTTAAAGCCGGAAATGGTGAAACCATCTTAGCTAGCGAAGGCTACAAATCCTTGAGCGGATGTAACAACGGAATTAAATCTGTTCGTATCAATTCGCAGGATGATAACCGTTATGAGCGCAAGCAAAGTGCTAACGGAAAATTTATGTTTAACCTCCGTGCAAGAAATGGCCAAGTCATTGGCACAAGCGAAATGTACGAAACCAATGCCGCTTGCAACAATGGTATTGCTTCGGTAAAACGCAATGCGCCAGGTGCAACAATCGAAACAGCCTAGCTAAATTTCTTCAAAAAAATCCCGCAAGAACTTGCGGGATTTTTTTGTGTCTTAACGAGCGCAATTGAATTTCATAAAAAAAAGGCCGTCGATGAGGACGGCCTTTTTTTTATGGTGTATGAAACGCTTAGTTGGTAATCTGGAAAGCGCGTGTCATTGTGCCGGTTGTTGTAACCATGCGCAATGCGTAAACGCCAGCAGCCAAATTAGCTGTGTTGATTGACAAGGTGTGATCGCCAGCACCTTTCTGATCGATGTTTTCGGTGTAAACTACACGGCCCATCGCATCAACAACTTCTACAACAGGAGCATCAGCTTTGCTCAACGTGTAGTTGAGGTTGATGTTTCCATTTGCAGATGGATTTGGGAAAAGCAACATTTGTGCAATGGTACCAGTTTGCTCGCTCACGCTGAGTGGAATAGAAGCACCAGCAGCATTCAAGATACGAACAACATTGGATTCGTTGTCGATCAAGAGAACAGTAACGTGCATTTTAGATACGTTCTGAGCAGCAGGAATTGTCCAGTTGAAAGTGTAGTTGTAGGTATTTCCATCAACAATTGCAGCAGGAAGACTACCTGCCATGCCTGTGAAACCACCAACAATCTGACGAGCTACGAAATCGTAGTGCATTTGTGATGCAGGAACAGTAGCTGGAAGGCTTTCAAAACCGCCCATTGGACCATTTCCACCACCAGCGTAGTAGTTGGTTTGTCCGTAGTTTGCAGCAGAACCATAAACGCTATCTTCTGTGAAGACAACCGCCAAACGGTAATCACCATTGAGTGATGTTGCGAATTGAGCAGCAACGTCAACTTGACAAGCGCGAGTTACGTTATTGAAGGTAACAGTTGGTGTAAGGTTAGCAAAACCAAAATCGTTGATGGTAGCGTTGTAAGCTGTAAACATATCAGAAGGATCAATTACTTCTGAGCGGTTAGCTAATGCAGAAGGATAACCAGCGATCAAAGCACCTATACCACCATCATAAGCAGCATTTACCATAGGGTCGCCATTGTGAACAGCGATGAGGTGTGTTGTTGTTGGGTGAACTGCGTGCATTGAATCCATATACACAGTACCGCGTGGACACCATCCGCACCATGTTCCTGTACCTTCTTCAAACACAACGTGGTGTGTAGGAAGGAAAGAAACACCATTAACAACAGTTGTCAAGGTATCGTTGGCATGACTACCATCGCCTGTTAATTCAACCCACATGGTGATGTTGTGTGTACCAACAGCAGGGATTGTATAAGGAACACTGTGTGTAAAGTTGTATGTAGCAAAAGAAGCAACGTTGATGGCGTTGATGTTTGACGTGTAAGTGTTTGAACCATCGCTATATTTTGCAACGATTGAAGTGATTGCGTTCAGACCATTGTTTTGGATTGTTCCAGTGAAGCTCACCGTTGAATTTGCTGCACCATACATTGGTGGGCTAATTGCTGACAAAGCGGCATCATTTGCGGCTGGTTCGAATAAGGTAACATTATCAACAGCACAACCATAGAGCCAATCATTGCCATCATGGTAACGGAATCCGATTTTCACATTGCTTTGGCCAGCTAATTGCGCACTCATATTAGCGGCAACAGTATTCCAGCCAGTACCAGATGTAGGAACTACAATTGTAGAGGTAGTCCAGGTAGTACCGCCATCGGTAGAATAGTCGATGTTTGCGGTTTCGGTAATGTTGTTATACGATAATCCTGCAAAAAACACGTCGAATTTGAGGTAAACCGTTGTAGCTGCACTCAAATTGATAACAGGTGTTCGCAAACGTGCATTCGCATTCGCTGCGTTTTGTGAAGCATCGTCATTGACAACTGCAAAATAAGTGTGAGCAGGGATTGGGAAATTTGCACTTGATGATGTAGCTGCATCGCCAACTGTCCATGTTCCGGCAGGTGTCCAACCGGCAGGCATAGAACCACTTTCAAAGTCTTGCGAGAAATACGTGGTCTGCGCGTTGAGACCAAGTGCGAGGAGTAAAAGTCCTCCGCTAGTGAGTAGTAATTTTTTCATTTTGTTTGTTTTTAAAACGCTTGAGATAATTATGTTGAGCACATTAATTCTGAACACAATGTTAACGATTGCTTTTGTACATAAAAAGGCTAGGTTAAAATAAGGCAAGAAATGGATAGAATCTGCAATGCGATTTAGACCGTTTCGGCCATTTCTGTCGGCTGTACGACCAATTCCTTCTTTTGCTTATACAATTCGGAACGTAAAAGCCCCCATTTATTGAAGCGATGTTTGAAGGATACGCTTAGGCATCCCAAACCATATTTCATGCTTCGACTAAAATTGATTGACGAGGCTTCGGGGAAATATTTTGTTGGGCAGGTAATCTCTGCAATGTCAAAATTGGCATACACAATTTGTGAAAGCATTTGATTGTCAAACACAAAATCGTCGGAATTAACTTCATAATTGATTGTTTCAAGAACTTCGCGCGAAAAGGCGCGATAGCCTGTGTGGTATTCAGAAAGTTTTTGACCAATCAAGATATTTTGAGAGAAGGTAAGGAAACGATTAAAAATATACTTATACAAAGGCATGCCCCCTTTTCGCGCACCATTGCCTAAAATGCGAGAACCTAGAACAACGGGATACACATCATTAGCAATCAAATACGCCATGGAATGAATCAACAGAGGTGTGTATTGATAATCGGGATGGAGCATGATGGTAATATCGGCACCAAGTTCGAGAGCTTTGTGATAACATGATTTCTGATTGCCGCCATAACCCGTATTCTTTTCGTGGCGGATGATGTGACGAATACCAATCTCGCGTGCAATGTCGATGGTTTGATCGCGACTCGCATCATCAACCAATACAACTTCGTCAACAATTTCAAACGGAATTTCATCAAACGTGCGACGCAGGGTTTGCGCAGCATTGTATGCAGGAAGAACGATGACTAACTTTTTGCCTTGAATCATGTGGCAAATATAGTTGAATGTAGTTGACAAAAACCAGTATTTCGGCTTGAAAATAGCTTCTCGGACATTATCTTTACCGCATGGATTTTGAATTAATTTCTGATTATTACCCAACTGGCGATCAACCAGAAGCCATTCGCCAATTGGCCGAAGGTGTTGAGAATGGACAACGCTTTCAAACCTTGCTTGGCGTAACCGGTTCGGGCAAAACATTTACCATTGCCAATCTGGTGAAAGAAACACAACGGCCAACACTCATTTTAAGTCATAACAAAACGTTGGCGGCACAATTATACAGCGAGTTCAAATCGTTTTTCCCGAATAATGCTGTTGAGTATTTTGTTTCGTATTACGATTACTACCAGCCTGAAGCATACATTGCGACAACGGATACCTATATCGAAAAAGATTTATCCATCAATGATGAAATTGAGAAACTTCGGCTAAGTACGACGTCTTCCCTACTCTCTGGCCGTCGCGATGTGATTGTGATTTCATCGGTTTCGTGTATTTATGGTATTGGTAATCCAGAGGAGTTTGCGCAACAAGTTATTCTCATCAAACAAGGCGACCGCATCAGCCGTAACAAATTTTTACACCAATTGGTAAACGCACTGTATTCGCGAACGGAAGCCGATTTCTTTCGTGGAAATTTTCGTGTTAAAGGCGATACGGTTGATGTGTATTTGGCGTATGCGGATTACGCCTTACGTTTTGTTTTTTGGGGCGATGAGATTGAATCCATCGAATCGTTTGAGGCCAAATCGGGGCATATCATAGAGAAGTTTGATCGTGTCAATATTTATCCGGCCAATATCTTTGTTACCTCACAAGACACGATGAAGAATGCGATTCGTGCCATTCAAGACGACATGGTGAAACAGGTGGATTACCTAAAAGAATTGGGCAAACCGCTTGAAGCAAAACGTTTGGAAGATCGTGTAACTTACGATATGGAAATGATGCGTGAATTGGGCTATTGTTCGGGCATCGAAAATTATTCGCGGTATTTTGATGGGCGCGAGCAAGGCGGACGGCCATTTTGTTTGCTCGATTATTTCCCGAAAGATTTTTTGATGGTGATTGACGAAAGTCATGTTACCATTGGTCAAATCAGAGCCATGTATGGCGGCGATCGTTCGCGCAAAGAAGCACTGGTAGAACATGGATTCCGTTTGCCCGCCGCACTCGATAACCGTCCGCTAAAATTTGAAGAATTTGACGCACTCTCGCATCAAACAATTTACGTTAGTGCCACGCCCGCTGATTACGAATTGCAAAAATGCGAAGGCTTAATCATTGAACAAGTCATTCGTCCAACCGGATTGCTCGATCCGATTATTGAAATTCGTCCAAGCCGCACACAGGTTGATGATTTACTCGAAGAAATTTCACTCGTTATTGCGCGCGATGAACGTGTCTTGGTTACAACCTTAACCAAACGCATGGCCGAAGAACTATCGAAATTTATTGCCAATGCAGGAATCCGTTGCCGCTACATTCACTCCGATATTGATACGTTGGAACGCGTAGAAATCATGACGGATTTGCGCAAGGGTTTGTTTGATGTGCTTGTTGGAATTAATCTTTTGCGCGAAGGCTTGGATTTGCCCGAAGTTTCGCTCGTAGCGATTCTCGATGCCGACAAAGAAGGTTTTCTGCGCTCTACACGATCGCTTGTGCAAACCGTTGGACGTGCCGCACGAAACGTAAACGGGCGCGTGATTATGTATGCAGATAAAATTACCAATTCGATGCAAGCAACAATTGATGAAACAGATCGCCGTCGAAAAAAACAGATTCAATATAATTTTGAACATAACATTACACCCACACAAATTTTTAAATCGAAAGACTCGTTGCAGGTTGTTTTGGAGAAAACACGGGGCAGCAATTCGCGCAAAAAAGCAGAACCCAAACCGTATGTGGAATATGATGATCGTCCATCGATTGCAGCCGAGCCGGTTTACCTCAACATGAGCAAGGAGCAATTGCAGAAAACGATTCAGAAAACAAAACGAGCAATGGAATCGGCGGCCAAAGACATGGACTTTGTAGAGGCGGCTCGTTTGCGCGATGAGATGTTTGCGTTAGAAAATTTATTGAAGGAAAAATAGTGCCAATAGAAAGCATAAAAAAACGTCAGCCTGAATAAACAGACTGACGTTTTTTTCTTAGGTATAAATCGGGAATTACTTGTTGTTGGTAAATCCAGACATGAATGTGGTGTTCTTTTTAATGCGCTTGTGGCGTTTTTTCTTTTGGTGCTTTGTTCCGCAGGCCTTTTTCTGACCGCAGGATTCGGCAACGAATGCGAATGCTCCAAATGCGAGAAGGGCGAGAATCACTTTGCCTGTGATAAAATGACGAACTGATTTCATGTGTTTGTTTGCTGGCTGGTTTAACTTATTTGTTTAGGCAATAATACAATTTTTTTGTTTTGAAAGCAAGACTTGTTGAAAATCAGTTTGTTTTGTGTGAAACGGGCTGATCTTAGGTCAAACGTTCCAATTTGGCATCAACAATGCCATAAGTAACCGATTCATCAGCCGACATCCAATAATCGCGGTTAAAATCGGCCATGATTTTATCGTATGGCTGTCCACAATTGGTCGATAGAATTTCGACAAGCAACTTTTTTGTTTTGATGATCTCGTTCATTTGAATCTCAATATCGGAAGCTGGCCCACCCGCCCCACCGCTCGGCTGATGCATCATGACACGCGCATGAGGCAAAATAAAACGCCGCCCTTTCGCTCCCGCCGACAATAAAATTGAACCCATCGAAGCAGCCAAACCAGAACAGATGGTAGCGACTGGACTCGAAATGCCTTGCATGGTATCATAAATAGAAAAACCCGATGTTACAAAACCACCTGGACTGTTGATGATGAGTTGTATCTCTTTGCCCGGATCTAACATTTCGAGATAAAGTAAACGATCTACCACATGTTTGGCTGAAGCATCATCGACTTGTCCCCACAAAAAAATCTTACGTTCATTCAGTATTTTTAAATCAATGGCATCTTGTAAACGGATATTGTTGTTCATCGCATTAAAATTTATGTTGTTATTTTTTGATGTTCTAAACGCTTAAAAAACGAATCTAGTCAACCGCAAAGGCCGCAACTTTTTTTGTAATATTCTTGGCGGTCTTAGCGAAAAACGTTGCGGCCTTTGCGGTTGAAAAAACACACCTTTAACATAAAGATGCGTGAACGTAGAAAAGGTTACAAGAAGTATAATAAGGATAGTGGTTAAACGCGTTTAGTACGCCCCATTGCGCTTACGCATAAACCACTCGGCGCTCAACAAAATCAAAATCAAGAAAAATACCCACGGCAACTGAATCAAATCGACTAAACGTTTCGGATTGTAAATAACGGGTTTGATGTCTTCGCGCGCTTTGAGTTTGGCGACCAATTGATCGAGCTCGCGCGCTTGTACCATTTCGCCTTGGTGTTTTTGTGCTAGGCTGAAAAGCAACTGATGGTCTGCGGTTGTGTTCAATGCTTCAATCACCACAGGACTTACAGTAAACACACCATTCTGTGCATGCACTTTAGAACCAACTTTTACTTGCGCAGCATACCGGTATTCGCCCACAGGCAAACGCCCAGCATCGAGGCGGTATGCCGATGTTGTTTTGCTAAACGTAAACGGATATTTTTTTCCGTCGGCAGATGTAAACGTAATGTTTACTTCCGGTTCATTGATGGCTTCGTAACTGTCGTTATACACTTCGGCCTCGAGCAAAACAGGACGATTTTCGGGATAGGTATTTTCTGCTGTGATGCGGAAAAAACTTTTGTCTTGACGAACGGCTAAATACTGAACCGTTTTGCTGATGAGTTCGGTAAATGCTTGTTGATTGCCATGTTCTGCAAAATCGTGCAAGCGCCAACGCCAGATTCCTTCGCCAATGAGTACGGCTATTTTCTGATCGTTTTGTTGACTGAATGCCCAAAGTGGGTATTCGGTTTTGAGCGTTCCGATTTTTTGTCGGAAAAGGGTTGTAACGGCAGGACTGGTTTGAAAACTACCAAAAGGTGTTTGGAGGGCGGGCCAGCGCGCGGCGGCATTCACCGTTTTTTCGTCGAGGATAAAAAGAGGAAAATCTTTTTCTGGGCTAGCTTCGCAATCATTGGCACGCGTATTTCCTGCTTGTATCGTAATGCCAGTTTTCAGTGCGTTAAATGCCGCGTAACTGCTTTGATTTCCGGTGATGTAAAACACCGATGTTTTCGCGTTTTTCAATTCGGTCAACACCCGCTCTTGCGCCACCGAATTTGTCGCGTTTGGCAAGCCATGCAAAATAACCAAATTGTATTTCGCGATTGGGCCTTTGAATTTTTCAAGCACATCGCTTTCTACTTGGTAATTATCGTTCAATTCGATGGTTTGCTTCAATGCCGCCATATCTGGATGTGGAGCTGCTCCGAGAATTAAAATTTTCTCGCGGGCATCTAACACTTCAATAAACACATCGGTTGTATTGTTGACTGTTGTGATTTCGTTTTCCACAGCACGTACCGAAACTGTATAACGTTGCAAGCCGGGTGCTTTTGCTTCGAGTTGAATGGGAATCGTTGTGGTGAAAGCCTCGCTGTTGATGTCGATTTCTTTCGAGAATAAATTCACATTTCCTTGTCGTACGGTCAGTATTGTTTTTGCACCAAGGCAACGACGTGCATCCACAACGGCTTCGAGCGGAAACGTATTTCCTAAATAAGCAAGACGGTTGTGTACCACTTTATTCAACACCAAATCGCGCCGAATGGTGGTATCGCCGAGGGCAACGGTGAATACTGGAACTTTAATTTTCTCCGAAGTAAAAACCGGATTTTGGCCTTGGTTGTAAATCCCATCACTTGCAAAAATAATTGCGCCCAAATTGCGGTCGTAATAATTATTCGAAATCGCTTCAAATACCGACGACATATCGGTTTGTTTATCAGAAAACGAGCAGGTTATCGAATCGCGGACTTGATCGCCAAAAGTGTATTGGCGTACTTGGTAATTTTCGGATAATTGAGCAATGAGTTGCTGAATTTGTTTCGGGTATTCGGTTTTAAAATACGTCGAATCTTTTCCGAGAATAAGCGATTCTGAATTGTCTTGCGCTAAAATAATAACCGGTTTTTCGACTTCGCGGAAAATGGTTTTGAGCAATGGGCCAAGCAAGAGGAAAGCCAAAATACTGACCGTAAAAAAACGCAATACCGACATGCTCAACAACAAACCACGCGAAGCATCGACGAGGCGTTTGTCGCGAAAGTAAAGCAGAGCCGCACAGATCAATCCTGCTCCAATGCAGAGCAAACTCAACCAGAGCGGGGCTTCGGTAACAATGCGGATACTCAACAGCTTTGCTGACAATGGAGAATCGGTCGATTAGAAAATTAAGTAAGCATACCGCCGCACACATTCATGACTTGGCCGGTAACATAACCTGATAAATCGGAAGCAAAAAACAAACACGCATTCGCAACATCTTCGGGCGAACCACCACGCTTGAGCGGAATACCTTCGCGCCATTGCTCCACCACTTTCTGATCGAGTGCGCCCGTCATTTCGGTTTCGATAAATCCGGGAGCAATCACATTGCACCGGATATTGCGCGAACCCAATTCGAGTGCAACCGATTTGCTGAATCCAATAATTCCCGCTTTCGAGGCGGCGTAATTGGCTTGTCCGGCATTTCCTTTGACACCCACCACAGAACTGAGGTTGATGATCGATCCTTTGCGTTGTTTTAGCATTGGACGTTGCGCGGCTTTGGTGAGGTTGAAAACAGATTTCAGATTGGCATTGATTACTTCATCCCACTGTTGTTCGCTCATGCGCATGAGGAGCGTATCGCGGGTAATTCCGGCATTGTTAACAAGCACATCGACGGTTCCAAAATCGGCTACCACAGCTGTGATGAGTTCGTCGGCAGCTTTAAAATCGGCTGCATCTGAACGGTATCCTTTGGCTTTTACACCAAAAGCAGCCAGTTCTTGTTCAAGTGCCTGTCCTTTTTCGACAGAAGAGAGGTAGGTAAAAGCAACGTTTGCACCGTGTTGGGCAAAAAGAAGAGCAATACCACGCCCAATTCCGCGTGATGCTCCAGTTACAATGGCCGTTTTTCCTTCAAGTAGTTTCATATCGTAATGCAATGGATGTTTTTGATGTTGAATGGATGTTTTGCAGGAATCAAAGATAACGGAAAACAGCGCATCTGAAAATTGGTTTTAGGAAGCTTATTCAGCATGTTGTGTTTGTACGCGAAACCAATTCATGCCATAAGCGTAGCCAAACACCAAGCCGCAAAAAAGTAAACCGGGAATGAGGTTGTACGGGCCAAACAAAAGCAAATCCGAAACACATAGCACTTCTAGCAAGGTCATTGTAAGCACCAGCAAAACCTGCGATACAGCGCATAAACGCGGCCCAATACGCGAAAGAATCCATACCGCCATGAGCATTTCTAGGCAACCAATGACAATGGTAAACTCTCGGGCCAAGGTAGCTGGAAAAAAGCGCCCAACGATCTGTGTATGGCGTGGAACATAGTCGAGTATTTTGGCCCATAAACCACTTGTAAACCAAATAGCTGCGAGCAAAAAACGAATACAAGGAAGGAAAAAGGTCTTTTTAAACACG
>JAAFIA010000089.1 GCA_013298545.1 Bacteroidota bacterium
CATTGTTGTGATTGCTGTACCCGTTGTAATTTTCCTCGTTGTTCATAGGTGAATGATGTGTTTCTGTTGTGTTTGAAAGTCAAATATTACACAAAATACTGAGAAAACCAAATTAAAAAACACTTTTTTAGACACGTATAACATCCGCAACATCTTATTTAGCGTATTCAACAAATCAAAAAATACAGGCCGCCCGATATATTTCATGGGCGGCCTGTAAATTAGGGTTATTCCACCACGATCCGCTTCACTTCCTCTTTACCATTGACTGTAATCCGCAGTAAATACACGCCCGCAGCGAGTTTTTGTGTGCGATCATACGTGTAATTTGTTCCGTTGATCGTAAATAATTCGAGACGCTGCCCCATCATGCTCACCAATTCTACCTGCGCCCCCGAAACGGGTGCCGAAAACTGAATCTGGAAAGAACCATTGTTCGGATTTGGGAAAACATCGGTTGTAATCGCAGGATGCTCCACCGTTGAATTACCCGCTAAACGTCCATTAGGGATAGAATTGCAACATTGATCGGGAATACAACATTGGCGGAACGAAAAATCATCCATTCCAAAATCATTACCACCAGCCGCCGTTTGCAGGTTGACGATTCGTATCGTAACCATTCTATTATCTTCCGAATTCCAACAAGGAACACCATACGGATCCCAGTACCATCCAACCATAGGCGAGTAAGGGATTCCAGCTTGAGTATTCACGATCACATCGCCAGTAACATCCCCAATAAAATGAATCTCGAATAGCGGTTGAGTATAATCCGCCCGTGAAGCCCAAAACTCAAAATTATAGATCGTACTGCTTGTTACCGAAATTGTTTGTTCCCACAACACCGTAGCCGGACTGCAACCATCCACAGACATGAACATATTGTCCGTAGTACCTGTGTGATCGGGGTATGAAGCATTATAGGTATTGCCGAACCAGCCCGCCCCAACATAATAGTTGCAAGGAGTGTAAACCGGTGCATAGTTATGACCACTCAAGAAACCAACATTTCCAGCACTGAAATCACCGTTGGTAAATAAATCCATTCCTAAGCTGACTGTTGCATTGACCGAATATGAACCGGTACATAAAATTGGACGAAACGAAAAATCATCCATCCCAAAATCGTTGCCGCCACCTGCAGTTTGTGTATTAATAATGCGAATGGTAAGATTTGAAGTTGCTCCAGAGTTCCAAGATAAAACACCATACTTATCCCATTTCCAGCCAACCATTGCATTATACAAAATTCCTGTTTGATTGGCCACAATAACATCCGTCATTGCTACATTATCGATAAAATGAATTTCGTATTGTGGCGTAACCAAATCGGCACGTGAACCCCAAAACGAGAAAGCATAGTTTGTACCCGTAGTGATCGTGAAGTTATGTTCCCAAATGACGGTTGCTGGTGAAGCACCATCAATAGACATAAACATATTGTCAGATGTAGGCGTATGGTCTGGAAACGATGGATTAATTGGTGTACTAAACCAGCCACCACCAACAAAATAATTTCCGGGCGTGTAAACACTCGAATAGTTCATAACACTCGTAAAGCCCGAATTTCCGGCACTTAAATCAGGGTTTGTTACCAGTTCAGCTCCTAAAACATAACCCGTAACCGTATAGACTCCAGGCGTTGTAGTTGTTGGGTTTGGAATCGTAGGATCGCTCAAAGGAGCTGCTGGACTCCACGCATAATCGGTAAAGCCACCAGTTGCATTTAACTGCGTTATACCCGTAGCGCAATCGGTATAAGCCGTTCCATAAATCGGACATTTCTTTTTTTGTGCATACGCACTCGCGCTTACAAGGAGTAGCGCAAAGACCATTTTTTTCATAGCGTTGAATGTTTGAGTTAATACTTTTTGACTTATCAATGGTCAAATATTGCCGATTAACTCAATTTATTCACCGACTAATTTGTGGATTGTAGGTTTGGATTGGTAGATTGTGGGTTTAAATTTTTAGCGCATTAAACAGGCTCGATCACGTGTCAATACATTTCCCTAAAACACAATCGATCTTAAATTACCGCAGATCATTACTTTTTAAGCAACTCTAAAAACGCATCTTTATTTTTCCTCGAAATATCGGCAAGCGAACCATCACTCATCTGTGCAAAAAAACCATCTGAGTTGACAAATTTCACCACCTTATTTAAATTAATGATGTGCGAATTGTGACACCGGTAAAATACTTTTTGATCCAACTGCATTTCGTATTCCTTCAAACTTTTCGAGGCCATGTGTTTAACGCCCTGCTCTAAATAAAATGTGGTGTAACTCCCTGACGCTTCTAGGCGAATAATATCACGTTGCTTGATAAAAATAATACCATCTTTGACCGAAATACCAACCAAGTGCGCATGATTTGTTTTCGGTAGCTTGTCGTTTTTTGTCCGTTCTTCAAGAATACGATTCACACACGATTTCAATTCGTAAGTATCAATCGGTTTGAGCAAATAATCAAACGCATGAAGTTTAATCGCTTGTAAAGCATACTCATCATGAGCTGTTGTGAAAACAAGCGCAAAATCTCGAAAATCAAGCTCTTTCAATAAACTTAATCCATTCATTTGCGGCATATCAATGTCCAAAAAAACAATATCCGGCTTTTGCGCATTAATCAATTCAATACCTTCTTTTGCTTTCAGCGCCGTTCCGCATACCTTCACCTCGGTGAGGTATTTATCAATGAGTTGTGTGAGCGAACTTATTCCAGACGATTCATCGTCAATAATCACAGCATTTAACATCGCTTACTTTTTTTGATGAAGTGGAACACGAAGTATAATTGTTGTACCTAAAGATTTTTGTTGAATATCAACTTTATCAGTAATATGCATAGAATAGACCTTCCCCGATACCTTACTCAGTAGTTCTAATCGTTGTTGAATGAACGGAATCCCAAGCGATTTACGCGAGGATGTAATTTTTGCTTCCTGCGCAGCAGTCCGACCAATTCCATTGTCATCGATTGTACATTGTAAGACTTCAGATTCTATAAGTTCAAATATAATCGTAATTACTTTATCCCCGATCTTAGGAACCAGACCATGCCAGATTGCATTCTCAACGAATGGTTGAATCAATAATTGAGGAATCATAATAGTTTGTTTATCGATGCGTTCTCCACAAGTAACAGAAAAACGAAACCCACCAGAAAAACGCAAGGCTTCAATTTCCATATACTTTTCAAGAATATCAATCTCGTTTGCTAGACTGATTGTTTCATCGGTATTGCTTTCCAATGTCTTGCGCAGCAAACGCGAAAAACGAATCAGGTAATTATTAGCATTCTCACTGTCATTGCTCAACACAAATTGCTGAATCGAGTTCATGGCATTGAAAATAAAATGCGGATTCATTTGTGCTTTGACAACACGCATTTCCATTTCATACAACTTACTCTGAATGAAATTCTTTTCTTTTTCACGCATCAATTGCAATTTGATTTTCCGCGTAAAAATTTTCACTATAACCCAAATGCATACAAGCAACAACAGCATCATCAATAACCATTTCATAAAAATGCGCCACTTATTCGGATCAGGTTCGTTATATAAATCATAAACTTCATCTGCTGTGAGTACGTGCGAATAAATTGCAATATCGTCAACCATCCCAAATAAGTAACGGTTGTTTTTTTCATTGGCCGAATAGCCAATCATGACGGAGTCTGAAGCTAGAAATTGGGTACGGAAATTTTTGGATGAACGATTTTCTAATACACCATTCAAATACATCACTATTTCGCTATCGCTGTAGGTCATAACTACATGATGCCATTTTCCAAGTGAAGTTACCTCTCTCGAAACAAGGGACAATTGATTCGAATCAGACTGTGTTGCTCCTACACTAATGCGTTTCGTTTCTAAAGAATAAATAGCAGAATACGCCTCGAAAAAATCATCTCCGGGCCGCGATTTTGTTAAAAAAATCGGATTACATCCATACCCTTTACCAGCATATACTTCATCTAAAATGTAAACCCAAATTGCGATACTGCCCGTATGTGGTTTTAACCGCGCATCTGTTCCTAGATTCAAATAACTATTCCGACTGCCATTGAGTAAACACGCCGATTCGCTATTGCCGAAACGATCATTGACAAATAAAACGCCAACTGCATCAACTGCATTTCCAGAGACATCATCTATCGCTTGTCCTTTGTTGAACGAGTATCGCGCTATCAAACCATTCGCGTTTTGTGTAAAAACAGGAATATGAATTAAGCAACTGAAAATGAAAAAAATGATGTTACGCGTCATGTATTGCTTAGTTTTTGGAAGATAAAACGCGGATTCAATCATACAATATAATGAGAAGTTATGAGAAAAATACTTTTTTTTAGAAACATGGCAATTAGTGGAAACTAATGTGAATATGAATGAGTTGGGCCAACAAGCGAGTTATTAACATTTCTACCTGAAATACTTAAACTCCAACAGGCATAAGCTACCCGCGAACACCGTAGTTTTGAAACAGAAAATAAAACAATGCCTTCAAAACCACTTATCCTCATTGCCAATGACGATGGCATTCATGCACCCGGATTGGCTGCGCTTGTGCGTTCGGCCAGTCAATTAGGCGATGTATTTGTCGTTGCTCCCGATAAAGGACAATCTGGTATGGGGCATGCCATTACCATCAATTCTACTTTGCGCGTAGAACAATTGCATTTGTTTGGCGAAGCCATTACAGCGTACAGTTGCAGCGGAACGCCCGTCGATTGTGTGAAAATGGCGATCAATAAATTACTCCCACGTCGCCCCGATTTGTGTATTTCGGGCATCAATCATGGCGCCAATCATTCCATCAACGTCATCTATTCAGGAACCATGTCTGCGGCCATGGAAGGCGCTATCGAAGGTGTTCCATCGATTGGATTTTCGTTGCTCGATTACCAACAAGAAGCCGATTTTCGTACTGCCGAAAAAATAGCCACAACCATTTGCACCGATATTCTTCAGAAGGGTTTGCCCAAAGGCGTTTGCCTCAATGTCAATATTCCCAAAGGCGAACCCGGAATTGTAAAAGGAATAAAAGTGTGTCGGCAATCGCGCGGAACATGGATTGAAGAACTGGATGAACGTACCGATCCATCTGGACGTAAGTACTATTGGCTGACGGGACGCTTTCAAGATTTTGAGCCTGATGCAACCGATACCGATGTGTATGCTTTGGCCAATCAGTATGCTTCGGTTGTCCCTGTTCAATTCGATCTCACCGCACACGCTCATTTACCCGCATTGCAACACTTAGAACAACTGCCATGAAACGAAGCCTCGACCACATCATCATTGGTGGATTGATCGGTATGTTAGTTCCGATCATTACCCTTTTTGGGTATTATGTATTCACCTATCGTTCGCAAACATCGTTTTCAGGATTTCTCGAATACTTTACGGGCCGCAGAATTATTGTTCCGGTCATCAGTTTGTGTTGCATTGCCAACCTCCTCGTTTTTTTTCTGTTCATCTGGAGTAACCGCAATCAAAGTGCTCGTGGTGTTATTGTTGCAACGATGATATATGCCTTGTGGGTAGTGTATCAAAAATACCTCGCCTGATCGCATGAAATACTATGTCATATCCGGCGAAGCTTCCGGCGATTTGCATGCTTCCAATTTGGTCAAAGCTATTCGCGCCCGCGAACCGCATGCCGAGTTTCGTGCTTGGGGTGGCGATTTGTTGGCCGCGCAAGGAGCAACACTCGTCAAGCATTACCGCGATTTGGCCTTCATGGGATTTGTCGAAGTTTTGCAGAACCTCCGCACCATTTTACGCAATATTGACTTTTGCAAAGAAGATATTGCCGCATGGAAACCCGATGCCTTAATTCTGGTCGATTATCCCGGATTTAATTTACGCATCGCACCGTTTGCGAAAGCACTCGGCATCAAAGTCTTTTACTACATCTCGCCGCAAATTTGGGCGTGGAAACAATCGCGTGTACACAAAATCATTGCCTCAACCGATCGTGTGCTTGCCATTCTTCCGTTTGAAAAAGCGTTCTACGAAAAGTTTGGTTACGATGTCGATTTTGTTGGACATCCTTTGCTCGATGCCGTTTCGCAACCCGCACCCAAACCCGAATTAGCAACGGGCGATGAACGTCCAATCATTGCCATTCTCCCCGGAAGTCGGAAACAAGAAGTATCGACTAAACTTCCGGTGATGCTTGCCTGCGCAGCACATTTCCCCGCATACCGTTTTGTTATTGCTGGCGCTCCATCGCTTCCCGAATCGTATTACCGCGAAATTATGGGCGATTCCCGCATCGAAATTGTTCACAACCGCACGTATGGATTGTTGCAAATGGCCCACGCTGCACTTGTTACATCAGGCACAGCAACACTTGAAACAGCCCTCTTCAATGTGCCCGAAGTTGTTTGCTACAAAGCCAACGCCATTTCGTATCATATTGCCAAACGGTTGGTGAAAGTCAAATTCATTTCACTCGTCAATTTAATTCTCGACCGCGAAGTTGTGCGCGAATTGATTCAAGATGAAATGAACGAAAAGCAAATGACAGAAGAACTTCGTGCAATTCTTGTTGGCGGTTCAAAACGCGAACAGATACTTGCCGAGTACAAAATTTTGCGCGAACAATTAGGTGGTTCTGGCGCTTCTGATAAAGCCGCAGCTTGTATTCTCAAACGTTTACAATCATGAAAAAGCTACTCGTTTTCTTGTTTGTACTTTATACTGGAATGCTTTCTGCTTATCAAGTCAATGTGCGGCTTTTCTCGGTGATGAAAGTTAGTGGTGTTACCGTTTCGGTTTATAGCGGACAATACACACTCTGGGCCGATCATAAGCATTTGAACGATACACTTGCCAATGGCGTGATTCAACTCATTGCCATCAACGATTCCATCGAAATACGTGTGCCGGGCGATACGCTGGGGCGCTGCGCTTGGTTTAAATTAGAACCCGTAGGCATGAACGCATCGTTCCGCATCAAACCCACAAACATCAATACCGGAACACGCACGTACGACGATGCCTTGCGCGTCAATGCAAAAGGAGGATTGCTGCAAACGGTCAATACGGCTGACATAGAGGAATATGTTGGCGGTGTTGTCGAATCTGAATCGGGTGGCAATACGGTGAAAGAATTTTACAAAGTACAATCTATTTTATGCCGCACGTATGCGCTGAATCATTTGTACCGGCATACCCTCGAAGGATTTGATTTGTGCGATGGCGTGCATTGCCAAGTGTATCGCAGCCGTACCAGTCAGCAACACATTCACGACGCCGTTTTTGAAACGGAGGGTTTGGTTTTGGTTGATCGCAATTTGTCGTTGATCACGGCTGCTTTTCATTCCAATTGCGGTGGACAGACAGCCAATTCGGAAGACGTTTGGTCTTTGTCCTTGCCGTATTTGCGGAGTGTGCCAGATAGTTTTTGTTTACACATGCCGCATGCGCGTTGGACACGCAAAATCGCGCGGGAAGATTGGCTCAGTTATCTTTCCTTGAAACATAAATATCCGGTCAATGATAGTGCCTCGTGTTATCAAGCCTTGAATTTTTCGCAGGGATCGCGCAGTGTTTATTTTACGCATGGTAATTTGCGTATTCCGCTCAAAACAATCCGTTCCGACTGGCAATTGCGCTCAGCTTATTTCTCGATTGAGGAACAAAAAGATTCGGTTGTGTTTCGTGGTCGTGGCTACGGACATGGTGTCGGTTTGTGCCAGGAAGGTGCTATTCGTATGGCGCGTATGCAATGGAGTTATCAGAATATTATTCCATACTATTTCAAAGGCGTAAGCATCATTCATTTATCGAAGTTGGATTTTTTTAGAGAAGAATAAATGCGTTTCTTTTAATGGATGTACCCGCTTCCCCAATCATGTTTTGTTAAAATATCCGAATTGCTTGGTGTGTATTTTTTTTCGCGTTATCTTTCCATTGCAATCAAGCACATATTTTATGCAATCATTCACTCTGTTAGCTAAAATTGTCGTTACGAGCGTCGTTGTTATAGTCATGACAAGTCTCGTGCTGTATAAGTCAGGTGGCTGGCGAGCATTTATTGCAAGCTCTTCGAGCACCCAATCACAATACAATTCCAATGTGATTAATCAGACACAACGATTTACAGCAAGTCAGCTTGTATCCGAAAAACGTTTCAATAGTAAACATTGCTCAAAACATATTCCTATCAAACCTAGTCGCTGATAAAAATGGCACACCCGCTTCTGAAAGCTCTCGTTATTGGGAGTTCACTTGTTCTCTTTTCAGGCTTTGTGGCCTATCGCTCGGGCTTGATTGGGAAGCAAGAAATTATGCAAACGGTACTTGCTTCACCAACCGATTCACCGGGTGTTCGTGCCGATACCTTTTCTGGACCGCAATGGGATTCGATTATGAAGGAGCGAAAGGTTCAAATGTCGAGTTCTAAATCTGTTTATATTCCAGACAATCATCCCAGCATGCGATCCATCAATGATCGTCGCCCTCCCTCGCGCTATAACCGCGATTATGATCGTAATGGCAACCTCATTCCCCTCGCCGACACTTTTTCCGGCCCGCAATGGGATTCCATCATGAAGGCACGCCAAACGCGCATGTTCAGTTCTAAATCGGCTTATGTGTTTGACGAAAACGATGCGCGCGATTCAGAATGGGGACGTTTGCAATTGCGTTGCCCACCTTCGCGCAAAAACAGAACATACGATTTCAACGGCAACCTCAAACCATTGCCCGATAGTACAAAACCTGCTGGAGCAAACAACCCATCGCAAAATAATTCCAATGAAAATAAGCAGCAGACGAATCAGAGCAATGCGCCGATTCAACCCCAAAAAATAATCATGGGAAGTTCTAAGTCGGCACCCGTTTTTCATCCTGCACCCGATACAACGAAAAAAGTAAATCCGAAATAAAAAATCACGATGAATCTTTTCGCGCTCGTTGGAGCAACAGGCCTTAGCATTGTCTTCTTGCTCATCCTGTTTGTTCCTATGGAAAAAGTTTTTCCAGCACGAAAACAGAAACTACTTCGTCCACACTGGCTACTCGATTTGTGTTTTTTTCTTGGCCAGTATTTTTTGTGGAGTAGCGTTGTGTTTTTAGTACTTACTTATTTCGGCGATTTTCTTGCAGCCATTATTCCCGAATCATTTCGCACGGCTGTTGCCACGCAACCGTGGTGGCTTCAAGCCATTGAGGTTGTGGTGTTGAGTGATGTTGTTATTTATTGGGGACATCGTTTGCAGCACAACGTCGATTTTCTTTGGCGTTTTCATAAAGTGCATCACAGCGCCACGCATTTAGATTGGCTCGCCGCACATCGCGAACATCCACTCGATACGATTTATACCGTTGGATTAATTAATCTTCCTGCTTTTATTTTAGGTTTTCCACTCGAAACGATTGCCGGATTGATTGCTTTTCGTGGCTTGTGGGCCATTTATATTCATTCCAATGTGCGCTTGCCCATTGGCCCGCTGCGGGTCTTAATTGGCGCACCCGAATTGCATCACTGGCATCACGATAAAGCACGCGATGCCGGAAACTATGCCAATATCTCGCCACTCATGGATTGGATTTTTGGTACTTATACCTGTCCAGATCATGAGCCAGAGGCATTTGGGATCAACGAAGATTTTCCGCAGCATTATGCGGGGCAACTCATTCAGCCGCTTTTGCCAGAGAAAATAAACAAGAAATTGCGGTGGGAGTTTTTGAAACTAGATTATTCCGAAAAAGTAAGCGACGACCACTCGGTAAAAAACAATTCATAAACTGCGTTACCTTTGTGTATGCGCCCACTCGCTTTCCCCATTCGTGCTCATTTCGATTTCTTTGCGGTTTTGTTTTTTGCGGTTGATCGAGAACGGGTGCGCAAACTGTTACCAACTGTTTTAAATCTGGATCTTTTTGAAGATCACGCTTTGTTTGCTGTTGCTGTTGTGCAAACGAAGAAATTCCGCCCCGCATTCTTGCCCGCATTTTTAGGTCAAAAATTTAATCTTGTAGGCTATCGTTTCTTAACAACGTATCAACGAAACGATGGAAAAACAATTCGCGGCTTAAAAATTATTCGTTCGCAAACCAATCAGAAAATCATGAAGTGGGGCGGCGATCGGCTCTCGCAATATAAATTTGAATACAATCCAATTGTGTTTGAGATAACGGGCAACGCCGCTAAATTTTCTGGAAATGGAATTGAAATTGGTTTAAAATTGCACGATGATAAAGCGGCTGTTCCTTTGCCCGAAACATCTATTTTTCCTACTTGGCAACACGCCCGAAAATATGCTGGCCCGCTCTTATATACGTTTGAACTCGATGCGTCGAAAAAACAAATTTCCATCACCGAAGGAACACGTAAAAATTGGACACCGAAACCTGTTGAAGTAACGCATTATCAGCTCGATTTTTTGAAAGATCCGATGATCGCTGCACTCAACCCTGTTTTAAGTTCAGCCTTTATTGTACGCGATATTCCTTACGATTGGAAAAAAGCTGTTATTGAAAACTATTCGGAATGAGCGTACACAAACACAAACCCTTTTTTCTGCAAATTTTCGCTTTCAACCGAAACATGTATGTGTTGGCAGCACTGGTGTTTGCTTTAGCAATTTTGTGCTTGTTGTTTTTTCAACTGCCTTTTTATGGGCAACTCGCTTTGGGCTTGTTGGCCTTGGGTAGTTTCTATTTTTCGGCAGCTTCGCTTTTTTTCTCGTGGATGATTTATGATCGTTCCGATTTATATACGTTTCAATGGTTGCAGCGTTTTTTGCCAACTAGCCATCACCGCATTTTCAATGTTTTTTCAGGTTATACCGAAGCCGGACATTTGTTGCAGGAAAAATTTGCAACGCATCCACTCACACATTTCGATTTTTTTGATGAGGAAGTGAGCATTACCTCGTCGATACAAACGGCAAAATCGTTGAGTCGTAAGCTAGACGCAAAACAAATCCGTTACAACGATTGGCGCGGCGCAGAGATGGCGGAGATTATTTTGTTTATGCAATCATTGCACGAATTGCGACAAGAAGCGCAACAAATTGCGTGTTTGAAAACAGCAGCGGAGCATTGTACTGGAAAAATTATTGTAGCGGAGCATTTGCGCGATGGGTGGAACATGTTGATTTACGCAACAGGTGCGTTTCATTTTTTTGCGCGTAGGCGTTGGTTGCGTGTTTTTGCAGATGCGCATTTGCGAGTTGCCGAAGAATTTAAAATCACGCCATTCGTTCGTATTTTTGTTTTAGAAAAAAATAACCCTTAAACACAGATGGAAATTCATTTTCAAATCATCGGATGGATATTGGTTCTTTTGGCCCTGATTCATATCGACTTCCCGAGAAGATTTAACTGGCCTGAAGAGTTAAAAAACATGTCGTTGCTAAACAGGCAAATGATGCGTGTACATACGCTGTTTATTGCGCTCGTTGTATTGCTCAACGGATTGCTTTTTATTTTTTGCGCCGAAGAACTTACACAAACCGGAAAATTAGCGTTCGCCATCAACCTCGGCTTTTTTATTTTCTGGTCTTTGCGTTGTGTTTTGCAGCAGGTAGGCTATTCTTCGGCAATTTGGAAAGGCAAAACGTTTGAAACCACGGTGCATATCTGTTTTAGTTTTTTCTGGCTTTATATTTCGGTTGTTTTGGGCCTAAACCTCTGGCAATTGGCTTAAAATTTAATTCAACCAGACTGTATCCTTTTCCACATCTTTGCATTAGGACATAAAAACAAACTTGTGAACGAGCACCACAAATCAACCCACGATTTGGAAATTGAACGCAGTCAGGTCGAAGCCGCCAAGGCCGATCCGGCTAAGTTCAATGTGCTTTATGAAAAATACTATAAACCTATTTTTGTTTTTATTTACCGCCGCACACACGACGAGGATTTAACAGCCGACCTAACAGCCAATACCTTTTTGAAAGGCATGCTCTCGTTGAAAAAATTTGAGTGGAAAGGTGTTCCTTTTTCTGCACTTTTGTTCCGCATTGCCCTCAACGAAATAAATTTACACTTTCGCAAAACCAATCGGCAACAAGTCGTAAGCCTCGATAGTACCAATCTCGGCGCTATGATTGCCGAAGCGGGAGAAAAGGACTCGGAAGATACACGCAAATTGCTCATGCTCGCACTCGGAAAATTAAACCGCGAAGAATTACACTTCATCGAACTTCGGTTCTTTGAAAAACGCGCGTTTGCCGAAGTGGGGCAGATCTTAAACATGACCGAAAACAACGCCAAAGTGCGTACTTACCGGATTCTCGAAAAATTGAAAACCATTTTAATTCGTGCAGGAGGGCGATAAACATGAGCGACTATAAATTTGATCTCAATCCAAAAGAACCTTCCGACGAACAAATAACGCGGCATAAGGATTTTAATAAAGTGCTTCAGAATTACCAGAAAATGACTCGGCCTTTGTACAAAACTCCTTTGTATAAAAATCCGAAAGTATTCCTCTGGCTTTTCCTTATTTTACTCGTTATCTACCTCGTTGTTGAATTTGGTGGTGAAAGCCCAGAAACACCTCCAAATAAATCCGATTCGATGAATGCGAAAATCGATACGCTAAAACCTTGAAAACAGGTATTGAAAACTCGGCAAACGCAGGCGGTGTTTCTGGTAATTCATTAACTTTGTTTGCAATGCAACTCCGCGCTTGGTCTGTACTTATTTGTCTGTTGATTGGGCTGATCGGTTTCGCTCAGACTGATTCTGCTGCGACGAAAACACTTCCGCATGCAACGCAATCCAAACCCAAACCAGCTCCCTTTGTTTTTAAACCAACACTTGGTCTTGGTACAGGTATGTTTTCTTTCTACGGCGATTTGTACGAAAAACACCTCGTCAACCCACAAGTTAGTCGTGTTGGTTTTGAATTGAGCTTATCGCAACCCATCACGCCTTGGCTGCGTCTCGGATTTTATTCGCTCTTTGGAAAACTCGGTGCAAACGAACGACTCATTACACGCAACCTCAATTTCGAATCGCAAATTCGTGTTGGTGGCCTTCACCTCGAATATAATTTCGATAATTTTCTCAAACAAGATCGCTTGGTGAGTCCATACCTCAGTCTTGGTTTTGAATCGTTTGAATTTTTGACCAAAACCGATTTATTTGATGCCAACGGAAACCGTTACCATTATTGGTCAGACGGCTCCATCCGCAACCTCGATGAAAATCATCCGTTCGCATTCCAAGCATCCATTATTCAACGCGACTACACCTACGAAACCGATGTGCGTGAACAAAACCTCGACGGTTTTGGAAAATATCCCGAACGTTCGTTTGCTGTTCCAATTGGCGCCGGATTTCTCATGCACTTGAACGATAAATGGGACGCAAAAATTGGCACAACATTTCATTTCACCTTTACCGATTACCTCGATGGCGTTACAGCAGACAGTCAAGGCGAACGCAAAGGCAATGCGAAGAATGACCATTATGTGATGACTTCATTTAGCATTCGCTATAATTTGACTGGTCCTAATCAAACAAACGATACGATCGAAAATCCGTACGAGGAAGATGATGTGTATGCGGTTGATCTATGGGATTACGACCAAGATGGTGTTCAAGATTTGGTCGATTCGTGTGGTGGAACGCCGCCCGGTGTGGCTGTCGATCGGTATGGTTGCCCAATTGATTCGGATGGCGATTTAACGGCCGATTTTCGCGATCGTGAGCAAGCTACCTCTGCGGGTATGATTACCGATGAATATGGTATTGGCCTTTCCGATTCGGTGATTCAACGCCGCTACGAGATGTATATGGATTCGACCGGAAAATTTACCGAAACGGTTGTGCTTTATTCTGGAAAATATTCAGGACCGCCACCCGTAGCACAAAAAATATACATGGTATCGCTCGGCAAATACGGCAATGGCGTATCGAATGACGAGATGGCCAAATTTTTAAGTATTCCCGACATCAACACAAGCTTGTTGAGCGATTCGGTTACACTTTATACCGCCGGAAAATATACGGATCTGCGTGATGCCGAGAAACGTCGCCGCAAACTAGTTGAGGCAGGAATTGCGAATGCAACACTTGTTTATAAAACGCCCGATGGGAAATTTGTAGAAGTAAAAGACATATTTACAAACGGACAAGGTGATCCAATTGCTGGTGGAAATCCAAACAACGGAAACACAACTAACGGCGGAGCAAATTCAACTAATACAACGAATGGTAACACCACCAATGGCGGAACCAATTCAACTAATACCACGAACGGAAACACAACTAACGGCGGAGCAAATTCAACTAATACCACGAATGGTAACACAACCAACGGCGGAACCAATACCAACAACACAACCAATATAGCTGCTGGTAACAATGGCAATGGTACAAACTCAAGTACCAATCCGGCATGGATGGAAGCTGGCCCAAACGACAATCAAGTGGTTTTCCGTGTGCAGTTGGGCGCATTCCGAAATCGGATTTCTAGAAATGTATTTTACGATGTGCCCGATTTGGTTGAAATTAAAACGAGTAATGACGGTTTATATAAATATACTACAGGCGCATTCACCAGTTTTGATGCCGCAGCACAACACCAAGCCAATATGTTGGTGAAAGGCTATCGCGGTGCATTTATTGTAGCGTACAAAAACGGAAAACGCATTCCACTTTCCGAGGCCGGAGTTCAGTCCATTAGCAACCCGCCAAATACCAATGAACCGCCGCAAACTAGCGAAGCCGTTAGTGCAAATTTGGTAACATTTAAAGTCCAGCTTGGTGTTTTTAAAGCATTGCCCCCAGAAGAAATTCAACAAAAACTCAATGCCCTTTCCAATGTAGAGAAAGCGGCTACTGCTGCCGGACTGACACGTTATACTGTTGGAAATACGAGCGATTACAAAACCATCACAGCTTTGCGCGATGAAATGAAAGCGAAAGGGTTTCCCGATGCGTTTGTCATTGCTTTTTTCAAAGGCGAATCAATCAGTGTGCAAGAAGCACTCGATTTGCTCAGTGAATAGGTTTGTATGCAAATTGGCATTATATTTGACTACTGACAACCACAACAACTAAAAAAACATTCCATCATGAAACGTTTCCTCACGTTAATCGTTTTTGTTTTCGGCTTTGCGGCATTCGCGCAA
Organism: Bacteroidota bacterium; assembly: GCA_013298545.1. Taxonomy (GTDB): domain Bacteria; phylum Bacteroidota; class Bacteroidia; order Palsa-965; family Palsa-965. The sequence continues at coordinate 15,118 of JAAFIA010000089.1, forward strand.
GCACAAGCACCTGCTGCGAAGCCAGCTAAAAAGAAAGATAAAGCCAATACCGCAAAAGGTAACGGAAATGCGAGCGACGCTCCAAGCATGACCATTGACGAGCGCGGTGAAAAGAAAGATAAAAAAGGCAGCAAAAAAGAAGGCGAAAAGCCGAAAGAAACGGCAAAGCCACAACAAGCTACCGCACAACGCGACGGCCAAGTTCAACCTCCTGCAGCAGAAGTAAAGAAAGACGTTCCTCCAGCCCAAACCAATCAGGCGCAAGGCAATGCTGCTGCACAGCAAGCCGATAAAGAACGCATGGAAAAAGAAAAAGAAGCCAAAGGCGCTCCGGCACAACAAAATCAACAACAAGGCAATGCCGCTGCACAACAGGCCGATAAAGAACGCATGGAAAAAGAAAAAGAGAAAAAACCTGCCGCAGTAGAAATTACCAAACCCAAATTGGTATAACGAATTGAATGAGAATTAAGCAAAAACGCTTCCAATTTTGGAAGCGTTTTTTTTATGTGGATTATTCTTTTTACTAGCATAAGCAAATATTTTAATCAAGGTGCTAACCGTTTCCGAACCCACACATTTTCCTCCAACACATAACAAATTCGGTCGTGCAAGCGACTCTCGCGACCTTGCCAAAACTCAATCCGATGGGGAGTTAAAACATAACCGCCCCAGTTTGTTGGTCGAAATACTTCTTTCCCCTCAAATTTTTCGGTTACAGCAAGAAACAATTTTTCCAAGGCTTCCCGATTTTTTAATTCGCGACTCTGCGGCGATGCCCACGCGCCCAAACG
>JAAFIA010000009.1:0-39984 GCA_013298545.1 Bacteroidota bacterium
GAGTTACAAAGTTGGTGAATTGGTGAGTGATTTTCAGACCCGCATTTCCCGCGCAGACTTGAGACATGAAAATTTACTTTTGCCAGCATAACTGACTAGCGCTATTCTGCGCCATCTCGCATCTAAAAACAAGTGAAGCGAATTACCTGTTTACGCAACTAGTTTCAATTGCTCCGTTGCGATTGGGTTTCCGAGCGACCTAAATTTCCGTAATAAAAAATTCGGTACGGCGGTTTTTGGCGCGGCCAGCTTCTGTGGCATTGTCGGCAACGGGTTTGGTTTCGCCATAGCCTTTTGCTCCGCTAATTTGATTGCGTGAAACACCAAATTTTTCGGTCAATGCTTCGAAAACAGCATACGCGCGCTCATTCGAGAGGTTCAAGTTTTGGTTATCGTCGCCTTGGTTGTCGGTGTGTCCGCGAATCTCGATTTTGATGCCAGGATTGGCTTTCAGGTATTCTGCAAACGATTCTAAAACCACCATTGACTCCGGCTGAATCACTGCCGATCCGGTTGCAAAATTGATGTTGTTCAGTGTGTAAGCTTCGCCAACTTTTGTTGGTTTCACTTCCATTTCGGGAACAGGCGTTGTGGTGGCAGCAAATTCTTGTTTCCCACTCACAAGTTGCGATGAGAATGCAGCACCGTCTTTCTTTACGGTAATCAGATAATCATCTTTTTTCGACACTTTGAGCGCGGCTACATAACCACCACTTGCAGTATCGACCACAGCCGTTGTTTTTTCCTTGGTCGTGATGTTTTTAATTTCAACGCTTACCGGACCCGTTACAGGTGTGCCTTCGGCTGTTTTCATTTCGCCTTTGACGATGGCAACTTTTTCTGGACGTGCTTCGGCATACAATTCAAACTGATAAACGTCGTACATCCCAACTTGCCCGGGTAAACTAGCATTTGAGCAGAAGAAGGCCGTTTGTGCATCGGTACTGACAAACAAACCTAAATCATCGCCTTCGGTATTGATTGGAATGCCAATGTTTACAGGCTCTTTCCAATTGTTTTTTTCATCTTTCCGAGCAAAGAAAATATCGAACCCGCCAATGCCTGGATGACCGGTGGAGCTGAAATACAAGGTTTCGCTATCGGAATGGATGAATGGCGATTTTTCGTCGCCAGCGGTGTTGATGGTTGGGCCTAAATTTTCGGGTACGCCCCATTCGCCATTTGCATTTTTACGGGTAAGCCAAATGTCAATACCACCTTGTCCACCAGGACGGTTGCTGGCAAAGTATAAAATTTTACCATCGGCAGAAATCGTGGGTTGCGAATCCCAATAAATCGGGTCGTTTACTTTTTCACCAAGGGGACGAATTTCTTTCCATTCGCCATCTATAAAATCGGACGTATAAATATCGGTGTTTGCGCCATTCATCCCGTCTTTGGTGATGGTGTAGTACAAATGCTTATTATCAATAGTAAGTGTTGGTCCGCCTTCATTCGCATTTTTGTTGAACGGATCGGTCATCATGGTACCGCCATCAAACTGTCCATTTTGCTGACGTGTGCTCATGGTAAAAACTTCCACCACTTTATCAGTGCTCCAAACCTGATCGCGTTTGTTGTACGGCATGGTACGGATGTAAAACGCAAGCGTATTGTCGGGCGTAATGATGGCGAGGTATTCATCGCGCTGTGTAGAAATATTAGGAACGGGTTTTGGATTAAACTGGCGTGGATGTGCTTTTACGTCAACGTAAAATTTTGCCCAACGTAACATTTCTTTGGCTTGACCCGAATTGAACTCATAATCTTTGCCGTATTTCTTATTGTCGTCGTCGTCAAACTTGATGTATTTTTCGAGGTAAGGAATACACTCGGCATATTTATCAGTGAGGTAGTATTGTTTGCCAATCCACCAATACGGCTCTGCCGAAATTTGTGGGCAGGCTTCAACGGCGGCTTTCAAATATTTTAGTGCGGCAGGATAATCGTCGGGATGATCGTCTGCTTTTGCTTTGCGCATGAGCATGATGCCCATTTCAAGATTCGCTTCGGCGTATGTTGGTTCTTCTTGAATGGCTTCTTGTAAGAATCCCATGCGTTCGTTGAAATCGTATTTCTTTTTGTCTTTGGCTTTTTCAAACAGTTTCTCTGCGTTTTTATTATCGACGGGGGCGCAGCCGGAAGCAGCCGTTTTCTCGTCATCATCTTGCGCCATAGCGGGAATGGCGAGTAAGAGTGCTGCACAGAGGAGCAATCGGTTGAATGGAATCATGGGAGCAATGCTTCGAGGTAAAAATACGGGCATGAACTTCGTAGTAACGAAAATCATGCCCGAAATCGTATGTTGTTATTTTAAAAGTGCGTCGGCTTCGGCGCGGGCTTTGTCCATGCTGGCTTTGTGTGCTGCATCGGCATTGCGTTTGGCTGTGGCGTTGGCCTCTGCCGATTTTTTGCGGGCAAGATCGGCTGCTGCTTTATTAGCTGCTTTTTTCAGTGGATTCACTTCTTGTTTTTTCTCTAAAATATCAGCTTGCTTATCGGCTTCTGTTTTAATATTATCAGCTGCTTGATAGGCTGCATTCTTTGCAGCATCTGCATTTCGTTGTGCATCGGCAAGGAGTTTATCGGCTTTTTTACGTGCTTCTTCTTTGCCTTTATCTACTACATTGTTGACAATGGCTTTAGCTGTGTCTTTAAGCGTTTGCTTGATGTCGTTGACCATATCGCCAGCGGCTTCCTTCAAGTTTGCCTTTACTGTTGGCTGCGTAACTGTTCCGCCAAACAAGGCTTTTACGTTTACCATATCGCCCAATTTTACGGGAATGCCTTTGGCCGATGCGCTCGACATCCAACCGTTCAAAGCCGCATTGGCGGGACCAAATTCGGTACGCGGAATGGCAATGTCTAAAGTATAATCAATGGTTTGATCGAGGCCCGTTGAGCCTTGCATTTTGCCCATTGTTTTACCCATCTTCATGTCAAATGGATCAACTGTAACACGTCCATTTTCGATGCGGTAACCAACGTTCAGATCGTTGAGGGTTGTCTTTTTAAATTTATTCATCTTCAACGCTTCGTCCAATTTTTTCAAGGGTTCAAACGCTTCGATTTCAACCGTTTTTGTGCGCAACACACCACGGCCCGTAATTGAACTCAACACAGGCATCATGGCTTGATCGAGGTTGCTCACATAATTCAGCGTTGTTGAAAAACGTCCTTTGGTATGTTTGCCAACAGGTGCAAGTTTATCAATGGTATTGAATGTTTTTACGGTTTGCTGAATATCGAAATCGACAATCTCAAGATTGAAATTGACTTTCGGAACGAGTGGTGTCAACGTGTTGTAAGAACCTGTTACCGTCATGTTTCCGCCCATTGTATTCATTTTCAAATTATCAAGATTCACAGTTGAATTGCGAATGGTAACACCACCAGCCACATTGGTCATCGAAATATCATCGTAAATCAATTTGGCAAAGGTTGAATTCATCACAAAATCGAGGTTGGCAGGAACTTCGATGATGGTCATGGCAGACGAATCAGAAGCCGCAGTGCTTGTTGTTTCCTCTTCGCCAGCAAACGCATTCAAATCCATATTGGTCGATGCGAGGTTGAATTTTCCGGTGAGCAAGGAATCTTTGAAAATGTACTGCAAGAAATTTTCGATACGGCCATCAGCACGTACATCATTTTTGCCAAGCATAGCATCGAACTTTGTCAACTCTACAAACTGCGGCGAAAATTTCATGCTCATGCTGTTGATTTTCGTATCGTCCATGCCTTTGGTTTTGTAAAGCATGTTGGTTACGTCAACGGTTCCGTTGCATTGGAATTGTTCGTATTTCTCTTGTTCAATAGACGACATGCGGCCTTTCATTTTAATATCGGCAGCTACATTACCATTGAGTTCGTCGCCTTGTTCGAGCGGAATAAATTCGCGGAGGGTAGCCAAATTCATTTTTCCTTTCACCCAACCATCGAGGTTTGCATCTGATACCGGTGTAGTAACATGCAAAGCTGCATCAACCGGATTTCCACCAAAGTCAATGTGAAATTTATTGACATCAATTTTCATATCGTTTGTAACGCCAGAAGCATCGTCAATTTTGCAGTCGATGTTAATCGCGCTTACTGTTTTCGGAACAGATGGATATTTGAATGTACCGTCGTTGATTTGGAAATTTAAGCCATAGCCGGGCATTTTGTTTTGTTTTTCGGAGTACAATCCTTTTGCGTAACCATCGAACGCTAATTTTCCGGTTGCTTTTACGTCGGCAAAATCTTTCGTGTAAGCACCAGGAATGAGGGATAAGAAGCTTTTGAAATCGGCTTGAAGGGCTTTAAATTTCAGATCCATATCCATATCATTGCCGGGCATGGCAAAGAAACCATCGAAGTGTAAACCGAGGTCATTGAGTTTCAATTCATTTTCTTTAAACACAAATTTCATTTTCGCCATATCCATATCGAGATCGGCTTTGAGGTCTGTTTTTGTTTTGAGCAAATACGGTACGCCATCATATTCCACGGTAAAACGTTCGATGCTTGTAGCCGTTTCCATGAGGAAATTGTTCTCGGTAAAATCGCCTTTTAACGTATGGTTCATGTTATCTAAAACCGTGCGTACGGGCAAGGTAGCATCGTCATAAACAATATAACCTTCTTTGATTTCGAGCGATTTCAGCGAAAGCTTGAATTTGGTTGGTTCTTCGGCAGTAACCGGTTTTGGCGTTTCGGGAGCGGGTTTGGTAATGTCCCAATTGGCTTTACCATCTTTGAGAACTTTGGCAAGCAAACGAGGTTTTTCGAGGTAGATGGAATTGATTTGATACGCATCGCCCTTGATGACACTCATGATGTTGAGATCGAGTTTGAGAAGTTTGATGTTGGCGAGTGTGTCTTTGGCAAACAGATCTTTCCCAACAATTTTCACATCGGCAATCGAAAACCGAAAATCGGGGAAACTACTCAAAAGCGACAAATCAAAATCGCCAAACGAAACAGTTGCATTGAGGTTATCGTTTGCTTGCTGTTTCGCCATAGCAATGATTTTGTCTTTAAACAGAAAAGGCAAAACAATTGCTGCAATGATTAGCAATAAAAAAGTGATTCCTGTCCATTTCAACAGGCGGCGTAAAAGGCTCTTTTTCTTAGGAGCAGTAGTTTCGGTCATAGGAATTGAAAATATCTTTCAAAGATACATAAACAGACGATTTGCGGTCGAAAAACTAAATCTTGAATTAACAAAAATTGGAAGCTTTTTTTCACACCTAATTGAACTGAGGCAATAGCAACTGACTAATTCCCTTATTCTTGTCTGTTTTGGGTAAAAACTTAGAAACTGTTTAAATTTTATCCTTTGATTTTGTATTGCATTTGAGAGCAGATCAACTCAAAAACAACATCATAAAAAACGCCGTCAGACTGGGAAGCAAGCCGTTTCTTCGCGCAATATCAATGGCTTCCACTTTATTATGTGCTTGTAACTTTTCGTAGATGTGCTCGATGTGTTTGCGAACGGTTTTCGGCGAGATAAACAGTTTGTCGGCAATTTGTTGGTATGTATCGCCGGAAGATAGTTTGTCTAAAATTTCGAGTTCGCGCTTGGTCAATTCAAAATCATTTTTCTCGGGCAAGGCTTCGGTACGTTGCCCACGCACGAGCAAGAGGGTTTTGGCGGCAATTTGTGGCGACATGGGTGCTCCGCCTTCGAGTGCTTCTTGAATGGCTGACAATAATTTTGATGGTCGTGCATCTTTGAGCAAATAACCATTGGCTCCGGCAAGAATGGCTTGAAAAATATGGTCGCCATCGTCGAAAACCGTCAACATGACAATTTTAATTTTAGGCTGATTGAGGCGGATTCGTCGTGTTGCCGCTATGCCATCCATCACGGGCATGTGAATGTCCATCAAAATTAAATCCGGCTGATGTTCCTTTGCCATTTCAAGGGCCTCTTGCCCATTCGATGCAACAAAAACAAGTTCGACTTCATCAAAGCCACTCAAATTTTCGCAAATGGATTTTTGCAAATGCAAATGATCTTCAACCAGTCCGATTCTAATTTTCATACAGCAAAAGTATTGAGCGAAACAGGATTTAACTATACGTCAATTGACGGATTTTGTATGCTATTCCTTATTTAATATTAAGATTAACACCGTGCCTTTTCCCACTTGTGATTTTAGCTCAAAGGCAATTCCAGAGCGGGCAGCGCGTTGGCGCATATTTTTCAATCCGTAATGACCTACTTTATCGTGTTCTGTATCGAATCCTTTACCGTTGTCTGACAATTGAAAACGAATGTGGTTCGGTTCTTCAGCAATAAGCAGCATCAATTGCGTGGCTTGTGCATGTTTAAACGCATTGGAAATTCCTTCTTGCAAAATGCGAAACACTTCGATGGAACGTGCGGGGGGCAACAACTGATCTTGACCTGTTCTTTCGCTACGCACTTCAATGTCTTCGTTATTTTCGGCGAGTAATTGCAGATGTTCTTGCAAGCGCGCAAGCATTTCGCTGAGTTTAATGGATTCGCTATTGATGGCCCAAATGGATTCGCGCAGTTGCTGCATGGTGAGGCGAGAGTATTCGCTGAGATCGTTGACTTTTTTCCGCGCGGGATTCAAATCGCCTTCTTTTTCTAATCGAAAAGCGACGTGATCGAGTGATGAGATGATGTAGGTAAGTTGTGCGCCAACATTGTCGTGCAAATCGCGGGAGATGCGTTCTTTTTCTTCTTGAATTTTGTTTGCGATTTCGAGTGCGCGTAAGCGTTGGCGCAGGCGGCGTTGTGCGAAATAACGAATTGCAACAGCCAAAACGAGTACACTGAGTAACACAACAGAAATTAAAAACCAAGTTGTGGCCCAAAACGGTGTTTGAATATGCACCGGAATTTCTAAAATGGCCTTGCTCCACGCATCTTTGTTGATGCGGAAACGCACCCGAAATCGATAATCGCCGTAAGGGAGATTGGTGTAGGTAGCAACCCGATTTCCGTTCCTATTTTCGCGCCATTCGGCATCAAAACCAACCAATTGATAGGCATATTGAATTTTATCTTGCAAGCGAAAATCGACTGCTGTAAATTCAAACGAAAGGTTGCGTTCTTGATGTGTTAACGCATTTAGTTTTTGTGGCGACGAAGGAATAAAATTGATCGCGACTGCTTTCAGAATTGGTTTTGAAAAAAAATTCCGTTGGTTGAGTTGTTGTGGGTGAAAAGACATCAAACCATCTGCCGAACCGAAATAAATGCGGCCTTCTGCATCTTGTGCATGGGTGCGAATAACAAATTCGTTTGACGATAAACCATCGCGAACGGTGTAATTTGAAAATGTTTTTTGTGTTGGATCGAAGCAAACAATTCCTTCATTGGTACTCATCCAAATTTTACCAGATTGATCTTTTTCAAGCGCGTAAACCGTATTGTTGGGCAACCCTTGAAAGGTGGAATAATTGGTAAACGTTTCTGTTTTTAGGTCGAGTAAATCGAAACCACTTCCCATGGTTGCAATCCAGATGCGCGCATCGGCATCGAGGCAAATATCATTGATTAAATTATAGCTCAATGAATTGACTTCGTTTGGTTTATTCTTATACAGCTTGGTTTCGCGCGTTTCGGGTATTACGCGTAAAAGTCCAACATTGCTTGCAATCCAAGCCACACCAGAAGAAGTAAAACGAATAGCCGAAAAATAACGTTGCGCAACAAGTGGTTCTTTCCCTGCGGGTTGGTTATAATCTTCGATGCGGTTCTCGGAACGGACATAACGGTACAAGCCTCCAATACAGCAAAACCAAACCGATTCATCAGGACCATTTTGAATATCCATGACTTGTTTGCCTTCGAGCAAATTGGTCCCTGCAATTTCTAGGCGTTTTCTTGCAAGCGTATCAATGACCACAAGTCCTTCGTTGCGAGCACCTAGCCACAATGTACCATGCTTATCCATACACGCGCTGGTGTATTTTTTGCCCTGCGGAATCAATTGCCACCATTGCGGAACACGTTTATTTTTAGGAAATAAAAAAGCGGCATCGGATGTACCTGCTAAAAAATAATTCGCAAAACTATAAGTCATCCAAACAGGTCCATTCGACAAACCGTCTGAACTTGTCGAAAGTTGCAGGTGAAAATCATTTTGCAAAGGATCGAAAACAGAAACGCCCCCGCCCACAGTTCCCACCCAAATCAAACCATCTGCCGATTCGTATAACGATTCGATTTGGTTGGCTGCTAGCGAAAACGCATTGTTTTTATCATTTTTGATGTGATGCTGTTGTTGCTCAAGAGTACCCGGAGAACGAATCACCACAAGACTTGTAAGTGTTCCAATCCACACATCGCCGCGCGCATCTACGAGCATAGCTGTTGGCAATGATTCCAATGTAAAAATTGTTGTTGGGGGAGTTGATTTTTTCCAGTGTACCAATTTTACCGATAAACTGTCGATGATAAAAAAAGTGTTTTGCTTTGAGTCAATCGCTGTAATGATAGATTTTGAGTTTTGCCGATTGTACAGAAATCGGTTTTGCGGCGCGTTACGTTCTTCAACACGAATCGTTTTTTTATCGATGTAAACCTGCTGCGAATCATCGGCAGAACAATAGAGAAAGCCGAGAAATTCGCTTTCTTTATTTTTTAAACGAATAAAGATTTTGCTATTGGGTTTGCTTTCCTTCAAACAAACAGTTGCTGTTTCAGGACTAGTATAAACGATCTCGCCATTTTTAAAAATATGCAAAAAGCTAATTTGGTTGTGATCTAATACACGTTCTTTTTTTGAGGTATAGTAACGAAAAAAATGACGTTCCTGTTTATCAAAAAAGCATAATCCATTGCGTGTTGCGACCCAGATACGACCATAGTTGTCTTCGGCCAATTTAAGCACATAATTATCCGAAAGCGATGTGGTATCCATCCGGTTGTGCCGATATATGGTAAAATTATAGCCGTCGTAAACATTCAATCCATCTTGCGTACCCATCCAGATTAAGCCTTCGCTGTCGCGCAAAACAGTTGTTACGGTATTCTGCGAAAGACCGTCGCGCTGATTCAGATGAGAAAACCGGAAAGGTTGTGCAACCAAGCCAAGCGGAAAAAGCAATAAACAGGCAAGTATGCGAAGCATATTTTCAAATATAAATGTTTCCTTCAAACAAACAGGCATTTGAAAAATGGGGCATTTGTCGTATTTCAGGAATTGATTCAAAGCAGAACATTTGTACAAGCAATTGATCCGCTATGAAGAAAACAACTCTCTTATCCGTCCTGCTCGTAGCCTTTTTGATGGGCCTGAGCCAACACGCTACGGCACAGAACGACGTACAGTATAAAGTTACGCGCGATGATCCAAACGATATTTGCAACCTTTGGGTGTATCTCGATCCCTTTCAGATGGATTTTCCATTCCAAAATTTCGATGGTGCGTCGTTCAATTTAGGTGTTCAAGCCATTGGTTTTGTAGGCAATCGGTTTGGTTTTGATTATGCTACCCGTGTAGGTTTGCTGACGTTTGGCAAACTTGGTAATAAAGATGCGAAAGGCAATTTACAGATCGAAGCGGGCGGCATGTTTGTCTTGGGAAATCGTACACGTATGAAACAAAAAACAAAAGTTGTACTCGACCAAACAGAAACAACGAATAACAACGGTGATCGGGTAACGACAACTAAGTTCATCATGATCCCAGCAAAACAAGCCATTCGTGTATTTGCTCGAGGAGGATTATATATTAAAAGGAATCCTTATGTACATAGACTTGAAGAAACAGGTGCAAAATATGAAGGCAACTTAACAGCAACTGGTCTGTATCTTGGATTGGGTCGTATGGCGATTTCGAACGTTTACATCAACACCAATACAGACGGTAAAGCACTTCGTTCGGGAGCATGGCGTTTGTATGCCGATGCAATCATCTGTCCTGTCAGAAAACTTGAGATTTTCCCGGGCACAAGTCCAATTCCGACCGATTATAAATTTATTGGCGGTCCAATCGGGTTTCGTATTGGAATCTGGGGAATGGGCGTAGAAAGCCGCGACATTCAAAAGCGCAAAGCATTTTCTGCAGGTGTTGAAGTTGGTGTTCGTCCGGGCGATGGTTTGTATGGTGCGGGGTCAATTATGTTCCCTATCGTTCGTAGAAAATCTGCTGCTCTTGGTTACAAAGCACCAGCGCCAGATCCATCACAACAAACCGAAAAAGAATAACGATGAAACGGATTGCCGTACTTGCTTGTCTTTTCTTTATTGCGGTAGCTTTTCGCACCGATCAGGGAATTGAAAAAATTTTCTTGAGTGATGCGGTGAATACGAGTTATAAAGAATTGGCACCGCGTATTTCGCCCGACGGAAAGAAATTGTTTTTCATCCGCGAAGCACATCCCGAAAACAGCAGCTATCCCGAACCCGAATCACAAGACATTTGGATGGCCAAGCGCGACGATTCGGGTAATTGGACTACGGCGAGGCATTTGAATAAACCGTTTAATCAAAACAAATACAACTCCATTGTTGGCTTCAGTGCCGATGGCAATACGCGCTACATCAAAGGGTATTATGTAAAAGGAGAATATGAAAAAGATGGATTCTCGGTTTGTCGCTTGACAGCGAAAGGTTGGTCGGCACCAGAAGGTATTCGTGTAAAAAATTATTCGAATATGTTGCATGAGAAAACCTACGTTTCGAACTACATGCACAGCGATAACAATATCTTGTTGATGTCCTTCATGGGCAAGAAAAAAAGCAACAACGATATTTATGTGAGTCTGCGTAATGGTGAAAACTCCTTTACAGAACCCGAAAAATTACCTTTTTGTAGCGATGCATCAAGCGAAGGTTCGCCGTTTTTAGCCTCTGACGGAGTAACCTTGTATTTTTCATCTGACCGTGCTGGCGGATATGGCGATGCCGATATTTGGATGGTGCGCAGAACAGACGATACGTGGAAAAACTGGACTGTGCCTGTAAACATGGGATCTGAGATTAACTCCAACGATTGGGACGCTTATTATTCTATTCCGGCATCAGGAGAATTGGCCTACATGGTTAGTTGGCGCGATGGCGGTATGAGTGATATTGCAACCATCAAACTCAAACCGGAAGTGCAACCCAAACCGGTTGTGTTGATTACCGGAAAAGTCATCAATAAAAAAACGGGCGTACCTATTGGAACAGAAATCCTTTGTCAATTATTACCCGAAGGCACAAAGGTTTCATCAGCAAACAGCAATGAAGAAACGGGCGAGTATCAAATCATTTTACCTTTTGGAAAGCAATATGGATTCAATGCAACAGCGGCTGGTTATTATCCTGTTAGCGAAAACATGGATTTGACCAACTTAAAAGTGTATCAGGAAATTAAAAAAGATTTGTACCTCGTTCCTGTAGAAGAAGGTCAGGTTGTGCGGTTGAACAATATCTTTTTTGAATTTGGAAAAGCGGAATTAAAAGCCGAGTCGTTTCCTGAATTGGATCGTGTGGTCGAACTGATGCAAAAGAACACAACCATGCGTATTGAAATTGGCGGCCATACCGATCATGTGGGAACAGACGAAGCGAATGCCAAACTTTCTGATGAACGCGCCAATGCAGTACGGACGTATTTGATTTCAAAAGGAATCGCTGGCGAACGCATTACGGCCAAAGGGTATGGCGAATCGAAACCGCTAGCAACGAATGATACGGAAGAGGGAAAAGCAATTAACCGACGGGTGGAGTTTTTGATTGTGGGGAAGTAAAATTAAAACGTTGCTATGTTACAAAATTGTATTTTTGATAATGTTAAAATTTGATGGAAAAGGGCATTTAAAACCTTATGAACCCATACCATGTAATATTTTCGAATTCAAGAGAATATTTGTAGATATGTTTGAATCGCAAACACGAAATCAAAACTATCAAAATTATATACGCTATTCTAGCGACTTAAAAAAGCTCTTAGGCACACAGAAGTTGCATCAATGGATAAATGGTTCATTTGTAACAAAAAAGAAAAATCCCAAAGATGTTGATCTGGTTACATTTATCCCTTATCAACTCATTCAAGAATTAGGTATCAAATTAAATCCTTTTAAAGGAATACAGAGTTGGTCAACATATAGTGTCGATGCCTATATAATTGTAGTGCATCCACAGGAAAGTGAATTATTTCGATTTACCGAGTTTGACTGTAAAGAATGGCTCTACTTATTTACACATGGTAAGCGCAATAGAAAGGGGGAAAAACAACAAAAAGGATTTATAGAAATTTTTTATTAAATTTGTTATTATGCAAGAATCTAAAAAACATCAGCTACATGATCTGATTGAAAAAATAGATCGTGTAGATCAGCTGATTAAGTTTCATTCATCGAATCCTTCTTCATTCATGTCAGAACAATACGAATCGAAGAAAGAGAAACTATTGAGCTATTTAATTGATGAATTGGTTGATTCAAAAATTCGTTCCCCACATAGTTTCCGATTAATTTTCATGGCATTGCTCAAATACTACCCCGAGATTAGCGATGAAAATAGTAATTTGCGTAAAACAAATAGTTCGCTTAATGATTTAGAAGCAGTTTTAATTGCTTAGTATTTAAATTACTCCACCACCACGCGCTGCCCGCCCGACACCTTGCCCTCCGATTCCACGCGCAGCACATACACGCCCCCGCTCAATCCCGTTACATTCAATTTCTGCGTGTTGATTCCGCCGTTGGAGGCATGACGTATGCGCATCACTTCCTGCCCCAAGACATCGTACAAAACCAAATCTACCTGCGTAACGCCCGGTGCTTCGAATGTAATGCTCAACCAATGATTTGTTGGATTTGGAAATACGTTTTGCAAGCTCAACACATTGGCTTGATTTAAAGCTTCGTTGACTACGAGCGTGGTGCAATTGTACGTTTGTACTTGTTGCAAAGCGCCATTCAAATTCAAACGTCCACCTGTTGCGCATTGTGCACTGAGCGCCGCAAGTGTATCAACGCCAGCAAGTAAATACTGGCGCATGGTTAACGCAACTGCTGCCGGATTGGTTTTATAATCTGTAATCAATTGCGGACATGCTGCTGCATACATCAGCGCAATAGCTCCAGCTACATGCGGTGTCGCCATCGAAGTACCCGAAATGATTGCATATCCATTATTCGGATAAGTCGAATTGATGGATGTTCCGGGCGCACCCAAATCAATGGTTGTAATTCCATAACCAGCACTTGTAGTTTTCACATCATTGCGTGTGGTATTGGTTACCGCAATCATGTAATTACTAGCGCAGGCGGTAGGAATATCGCCTTGCTGATCGATGTTCCAATTTTGATTGGCGGTTGCTGCTGCGCTCAAAATACCTTGCGCTCCAAGCGAATCGTACATGGCGCACCAAATTGGATAATTTGCGGGTTGGCCCAAATCAACGCCGAAAGAAGCATTGGTAGAAACTACAAAAGCTCCTTGCGCACCATTGGTTTGGTTGTATGTGCGACGAGCATCCAAAGCATACGTGTATGCAATAATCACCGTAGCTTCGTCGCCGGATGATCCTTGAATGGGCATAACTTGCAGGCCCCAATTTACGCCCACAACACCAAGCGAATTGTTGCCACGTGCCCCAACAGTTCCACTCACATGCGTTCCATGACTATTCGATCCGATGGCCGCATTGTTGTTGTAGGCATTCCAACCATTGCGGTCGTCGATATAGCCGTTATTGTCATCATCAATGTTATTCGTTGGGTCATCGGCCCAATTTTTCCAGAAGTTCAAATCTTGGTGTGCAAGCGAAAAACCGCCATCAACAACTGCAACAACAATGGTATCGCCTAAGGATGTAAGACCGCCTGTGGTGATGTCCCAAGCTTCGGGAGCATCAATATCGGCATCGGGTGTTCCGCCATTTTGGCCCGTATTGTCAAGATCCCACATGGTTGAAAAATTGGCATCGTTTGGTACGGTAACCCGTTCGGAAACAAGGTGGTTGCATTGCGCCAATTTTACGCCGGGCAATTGACGTAGATTTTTTAAAGCTAGTTCGCTATCGAGTTGTGGATTGATGGAGAATTTCCACACATGCATACTTTTTGCAAGCATTGTTTTGCTCCATACCGGAAAGCCACGTTCGCCAAGTAAAATGGCGATATTATCAGCATCCTCGTTGTTTTCGAGCATCACGAGCAATTCGCCTGGAATAACTGTTCCGGCTTTGTAATCGACAACTGGAATGGATTTGAATTCGCCGCGCCATTTCGCGATAGTATTGATGGGGGCTTGTGCCCAAATGGTTGCCGGAAGGAGTATGCAAGCGAGTGAAGTAAAAAATCTGGTCATGAGCGTAGTATATGATTATACAATGATAAGCAATTCAAGGTTAAAAAACGCATTTCATTTCCTGTGAAAATCAGGTACATTTATCGGCTCAAACGACATTCACCGACCAGCAAGTATTCGACTATGAGTTTTCGCGTTTATAAATCTTCTGCGGGTTCGGGAAAAACATTTACACTTGTTAAAGAATACCTGAAACTGGCGTTGTCTGATGAGGCGAATCCGCCGCAACGTTACCGACAAATTTTAGCTGTAACGTTTACGAATAAAGCGGCAACCGAAATGAAGGAGCGTATGCTTCGCGCGTTGGAGGAATTGGCTGAACCGAAGAAAGGAAAACCAGATGTTTTAGCGGCCTTGCTGATTGAGGAATTACAGATTGATCCTTTTGTTTTGGCCGATCGGGCGAAGCTTGTGTTGCGGGCCATTTTGCATCATTATACAGATTTTGCGATTGGGACAATTGATAGTTTTGTGCATCGGATTGTGCGGGCATTTGCGTTTGATTTGCATCTGCCCATGAATTTTGAAGTGGAGACAGATGCGGATAAGTTGTTGCGGCATGCCGTTGATTTATTGATTTCGCGTATAGGTACAGATGAGCAATTGACGGATGCGTTGATTCAGTTTGCCGAATCGCGGACGGATGAGGATCGGAGTTGGCAAATTGAGCAGGAATTATTGGCGCAAGCACGGCAATTGCTCGACGAAACAGGTTCGGCACAAGCAGATCGGTTGCGGCATTTGAACATTGCCGATTTCATGAAGTTTCGCGACACGCTGAAAAAAACATCGAGCGATTTTCTAAAAAAACTAGAAGTGTTGGGCCAAACAGGGCTTGATGCCATCAACGCAGCGGGGCTTGGTGATGATGTATTTTATTATGGTGCACAGGGTGTTCGCAATTGGTTTTCGAAGATTGCAGAAAGCAACGACAAAGTTTTTGCAGAACCCAACACGCGCGTTTTGGCTGCTTTTCATCAAGATAAATGGTATGGTGGAAAAGCAAGTGCAGCAGATAAAATGGCGATTGATGGGTTGAAACCGTTGCTCACAAGTTTATGGGAAAAACTACAAACACTTCGCGAAACAGAATATGGGCGTTTTGTGGTGCATCGGTTGCTATTGCGCAATATTTATGCGCTTGCGGTGTTGAATGAGTTAGAAAAACAATTGTTTGCATTTCGGACGGAAGAAAATGTCTTGCACATTTCGGAATTCAACCGCATCATTTCGCAAATTGTTTTCAATGAGCCGGTGCCGTTTATTTACGAACGACTGGGCGAAAAATACAGTCATTATTTAATTGATGAATTTCAAGATACTTCGGTTTTGCAATGGCAAAATTTATTGCCGCTGTTAGAAAATGCGTTGGCTTCTGAAAATTTCACGATGCTTGTGGGTGATGGCAAACAGGCAATTTATCGCTGGCGTGGTGGCGAAGTGGAACAGTTTGCGCGTTTGCCCGAAATTGCGGGAGCAGAAAAAAATGAATTGCTCTTTGATCGGCAAGAAAGTCTGAAACGCAATTATGAGCCACGTCGCTTGAATCGTAACTTCAGAAGTAAAACCGAAATTATTGATTTCAACAATCGTTTTTTTCGTGAATTATCAAATTTACTCGATGCGCAATACCGTTCCATTTACGATGAACTGGAGCAAGAATCGAACCCGCAAAACACAGGCGGTTTTGTACAAATCGAACTCAATGAATCGCCGCGCGAAACAGTAAAAGAGGAATACGTGCGCATGACGATTGCGCGTGTACAAAGCCTTGTTGCGGAGGGTTTCCGACAAAGTGATATTGCGATCTTAACACGTACCAACAAAGAAGGTAGTTTGCTGGCGCAAGGATTGATTGACGCAGGCTTGTCGGTCATTTCGTCGGAGTCGTTATTGCTCAAACAATCGCCTTGTGTGCAATTGGTTTTGGCCACTTTGCGGTGGATCGATCATACATACGATGCGGTTGCGCGCGCACAAATCATTCAAGGCTTGGTGGCGTTGAAAAAAATCTCAGGTGCATTTGAAACGAACTTGCAGCAATGTACAGCACATGAATATGGTTTGCCTGGATTTTTGCGCGATTGTGGCATTCGTTTCAACACACAGGTTTTAGCGCGCATGACCTTGTACCAGCGTTGCGAGTCGATTTTACAACGTTTTCAATTGGATCGTGCGGCTGATCCGTACTTGGTCTTTTTTCTGGACGAGGTTTTGGCGTTTTCGTCGGGCCGCAATCATGGGCCAGACGATTTTCTAAATTGGTGGCAAGATCGTGCAGGAAAAGCTTCGGTGGTTATTCCTGATGGCATGAATGCGGTGCGGGTGATGACGATACATAAATCGAAAGGCTTGGAGTTTCCGGTGGTGATTTTACCGTTTGCCGATTGGGACATCAGTACAGGTCGGAAACAACTTTGGGTAGAATTGCAAGATGAATCGTTGCCGCATTTGCCAACAGGCATTGTGAATGTTTCGGAAATTTTGCTGCACACGGAATATGCATCGCATTACTTGGATGAAAAAAACAAATCGTTGTTGGATCATTTGAATGTGTTGTATGTGGCGTTGACACGGGCTGAACGGCGTTTGTACATCATGACCAAACCTTCTGCAAAAGCGGAAGGCGCAGCCAATCTGAGCGATTGGTTTGCGCGTGGGGCAAAAGCGTTGGGAATGATTTTTGAAAATAACATGGCTTCGTTTGGGCTTGCGGGTGTTGTTGAATTGCATACCAAACATGCGTTGCCGTTTGTTTCTTCGGAGCATTCGGGAAGTACAGATTGGACGGAGCGTTTGAGCATTCGTTCGCATGCGGCAGATATTTGGGCAACAGATGAAAAAGGGACTTCGCGCGATCGGGGGAAATTGATTCATGCGATTTTGGCGCGGGTGCGTGTGGCGGATGATTTGGAACGTGCGGTGGCAGCGGCGGTGAGCGAGGGTTGGGTCGATAAGCACGAGGCATTTTTGATTGAGGTGCATTTGAAAAATTTATTGCAAGTGCCAGAGGTGGCGGCATTTTTTCAGGAGGCGGATGAAATACGAACGGAGGCTGAAATTTTGTTGCCGGACGGGGGGCGGCGGCGGCCAGATCGGGTGGTGCGGCGGGGGGAGCGTACGCTATTGATTGATTTCAAAACGGGACGCGAAGCCGCAAGCCATCACCGCCAATTGAAAAAGTATGCGCAACTTTTGCACGAAATGGGCTATTCTAAAATCGAAAAATGGTTAATTTATACCGAAGAAATGCGCGTGGAAGCGGTAGAATGAGCAATTTTGTAATCAGAAAAAAATAAACACATGGCAAGTTTTGATATCGTGAGCAAAATTGATGCTCAGACACTGGATAACGCAATCAACAGTGCGCGGAAAGAAATTTTTGGTCGCTTTGATTTTAAAGGAACAAAAAGCACCATTGATTTGGACAAGAAAAATTATGCCTTGACCATTGTTACGGAAGACGAAATGCGTTTGGATTCGATCATCGACATCATTCGTACGCGTATGATGAAACAAAATCTTGATCCGCGTTGCATTGATGAAGGGAAAGAGCATTACGCGTCGGGCAATATGGTGCGCAAGGATGTAAAAGTGCGTCAAGGAATTGATAAAGACACGGCACGGGAATTGATTAAAGCCATTAAAGATTCGAAGCTGAAAGTAACGGCGCAAGTGATGGATGATCAAGTGCGTGTAACGGCCAAAAAAATTGATGATTTGCAAGCGGTAATTGCATTGGTGCGTCGAGGCGAGTTTGATTTGCCTTTTCAGTTTACAAATATGAAAGCATAAACAGATAATTCTTCGTAATTTCGGGATGATGAAACGTATTTTAATTGTTGCTTTTTTCGTGATGCTTCCTTTTCTGGGACGGGCGGCGCATTTGTTGATTCCGATGGATGAGATGCAGAAAAATCATTTGAAGGCGTATGGTATTGCGTATTGGGTGATTAATCAAGGTGTGGAAGCGCAATGGTTGTTGAATTATCGGTACGGTAGTTTTTTGTTTCCGTATGATAAGTCGATTGAGAATGAATGCGTCATTCGTGGCGTAAGTTTTGAAACAATTCCCGATGCGCGTGCGACGGCGATTCTTGAAGAAATTTCAAGTCCAGAAGTAAACATGGATGCCGTGAAATTGGAGAAAGCACCAAAAATTGCGGTCTATTCGCCCAAAAACAAGCAGCCTTGGGACGATGCAGTAACCTTGGTGTTGACGTATGCCGAAATTCCTTACGAAGTGGTTTACGATGAAGAAGTGTTGCAAGGAAAATTATTGCTTTACGATTGGTTGCATTTGCACCATGAAGATTTTACGGGGCAATATGGTCGTTTTTGGGCGCAGTTTTCGCAAGCAGCGTGGTACAAAGAAGATGTAGCCTCGAACGAAGCGATGGCGCAGAAATTGGGCTTCAATAAAGTTTCGGAAATGAAATTGGCCGTTGCGAAAAAGAATAAGGAATTTGTTGTGGGTGGTGGCTTTTTGTTTGCCATGTGTTCGGCAACAGATTCGTATGATATTGCGCTGGCGGCTGAGGGAACGGATATTTGCGAAAATATGTTTGACGGCGATCCTGATGATCCTGATATGAATAGCAAATTGGATTATACACGTTGTTTTGCGTTTCAGGATTTTACGCTCATCAGCAATCCGCGCGAGTACGAGTTTTCCAATATCGACACGTATTTTACGCGGCAATCGCGCGGGGTAACGGAACAGAACGATTATTTTTCCTTGTTTGAATTTTCGGCCAAATGGGATCCGGTTCCAACAATGTTGTGTCAGGATCACGAAAATTTAATCAAAGGATTTTGGGGCCAAACAACAGGATTTGATAAATCGAAAATCAAGCCCGGCACATTGATTATGGGCGAAAACAAAGCGATCAATGAGGCGCGCTACATTCATGGCGATATGGGCAAAGGCATGTGGACATTTTACTCGGGCCACGATCCCGAAGATTATCAGCATCGTGTGGAGGAACCACCAACGGATTTGAGTTTGTATCCCAATTCGGCGGGTTATCGGTTGATTTTGAATAATATTTTGTTTCCTGCGGCGAAGAAGAAGAAGCAGAAGACGTAGGGGGGATTATTCGGAGAAGCATGTTTTCTCTTTTTACATGGAATATAGCGTTTCCAAAAATGTCCCATAAATTCCAATGTCTATTCGTTCGTTTTTATTGGATAAAATAGCAAGGCCAAACATTTTTGTTTCCTCATCGAAGTATATTTTATAACCTTTCCCATCTTCCGATTCTTCTAAAACAGTCCAGTATTCGTTAACCCGCATCGAGTCATTTACATCGGTATATTTCTGTTTAATTGGTTCAATTAAGCACTTTTTTAAATCAAGTCCAGACACATTCTTAAGGTCTCGTTCGACTTGCAATTCACAAATTATTATCGCTTTTATTTCGGCTGAGGTCATTTCGTTTGTGTTTCATCTTAGCATTGTCTATAAGTTTATGGCTTTTCAGTATGCGAAGAATAGCATACAATAATAAACACATTTCCAACTTTGGCAAAGTCTTTGTAAGTTTGCTCATAGCTTTACCAAACAAGCACTACTCATGAAAAAGTTAATTCCACTGGCAATTTCTGCCGCGCTGCTGTTATCGGCCTGTGCCGAGCTTACCAAAGCCGCAAAAGATTTAGATAAACAATTAGGCACAACTACCGGAGGCGGTTTATCAAGTGCTGAAATCATCAATGGCCTCAAAGAAGCCTTAACCGTTGGCGCAAATAAATCGGCATCAGCAGCTTCGCAACAAGATGGCTTTTTCAAAAATGCACGTTTGTTTATCCCTTTTCCACCAGCTGCTGTAAAAGCCAAAGAATGGGCCTTGAAATTTGGCTTGAAAAATCAAGTAGATAAATTTGAAGAAACACTTAACCGCGCTGCCGAAGAATCATCTAAAAAAGCCGCTCCAATTTTTGTCAATGCCATCAAAAGCATGACCATTGGCGATGGCCTCAACATCCTACGCGGTACAGATACGGCTGCAACCAATTATCTGCGCACCAAAACAACAGGCGATTTGACTACCACCTTCCGTCCTGTTGTGCACGATGCTACCGAGAAAGTACAACTCACCAAATACTGGTCGCCAATTGCCAACGGCTACAATAAGGTACCTGGCGTTACACCCGTAAACCCTGATCTGGATGGTTATGTAACCGATCGCGCCATCCGTGGTTTGTTCTTGCTCATTGGCGATGAAGAAGCTAAAATTCGTAAAGACCCTGTTGCACGTACTTCGGAATTACTGAAAAAAGTATTCGGATCGAAAGAAAATCCGCACAACAAATAAATTTACCGCATACACCAAAAAGCCCTGAATCGTACTGATTCAGGGCTTTTTTTATTGGCTTGTTTCGGCTCAATAAAAACTATACGCGCCACCGAGTGTAACCGATTCGAGTTTTCCCTCGCGCGGGCGAACGCTCATTACGGGGATGCGCGAGTGATTGACAATTTGTTTCGCGAGTGGTCCAATAAACACACCCGTCATTTCCGACTCGTGATCGGTCATGATGATAATTAAGTCGGCATCATTTTCTTCGGCAAATTTCAGCGTGGCTTGGGCAATATTTTTGACGGTTAAGGTTTGGCGGCTAAAACGCAAACCCGATTTTTCGACAAGGTGTTGCACACGTTCCAGTTGTAATTGCAATTTGGCATTGTCTGCTTCTGTTTCACCTTGCTCAAGCAGACCGAGAATATGAATTTTGGATGCGTACAAATTACCGAGCATCAAAGCCATCGAAACTTTTTCGAGTGAGTGTGCGGTGCGGTCAATTGGTAACACGATATTGGTAAACCCTAGTTTTTTGGCGTGTGTCTGCACGGTAATAACTGGGCAAGGCGAAATCGAAACAACTTTGTGCGCATTGCTTCCGAGAAAGAGTTCGGCAAAGCCATTAGAACCATGCGTTCCCATGACAATCAAATCGGTTTTCTCTTCGCGGGCAGTTTGTACAATTTCTTCTGCAACACGACCATCGGCACATTTCGTTTGCACATTTACGCCAAATTCGGTGCGCGCATATTCCGACGTTTCGCGCAGTTTATCTTCGATGATTAGATTGATTTGTTCCATTTTCTCAATCCGCGAAGCGGGTTCTTGAAAATCGAAGAAGTAGGTGTTGAGTGGACGAATGTGAATCATCAATAATTCAGCCTTATTGAGGCGCGCTAAAAATCCAGCATGTTCTAATGCGAGTAATCCTGTTTCGGAAAAGTCGATTGGAACAAGAATTTTTTTGATGTCGTAATGCGTTTCCATGTGGCGGTGTTTTTGATATACGATTCAAATGTACATGATTGGGACTTGCCAAACAATGACTTGTATCAGCAACAAAAAAAACCCGATTGGGTTGAGCAATCGGGTTTTCAGATAAAATACAGTTTATTTTAGTAAGGACGGAAATCCGTCAGTTCATCGTTTTTAGGCGAAGGAATGATACTCAATACGGGAATATCGGATTTGTTGATGATTTCTTGCGCTGCAGATCCGATAAAGAGATCGGTAACATCTGTTTCTTGCTGTGTCATAATCATGAGCAAATCGCCTTCTACTTTATTGGCGTAATCAACGATGATTTGCCCGAGCGATTCTTCGCCTTTAATGCCTTTGATAATTTCGGCAGTAGAGCGAACACCAGTTTTTTCCATGAATGCTTTCACTTGCGAAAGCTGGCGGGTAAGACGATTAACGATAAACTCGTCGGTACTAAACAAGACCGAAACAATGCGTACATCGGCATTGTACAACTTCGCAAATTCAACGGCTTTATTTACTTTTTCGCGGGTTTCGGTTGTCAAATCGAGTGGGAGAACGATATTTTTTAAACCAGAACGGTGATGTTTTCCTTTGATGGTAATGACCGGAACATGCGATTCGCGCACAACACGTAAGGCATTTGACCCGATGAATCGACGGCGAAGGCCACCAATATCGCGGCCATTTGTACCCATAACGATGAATTGTGCATCAATCATTTCGGCAACTTCGGCAACCTTTTCGTAAACCGATCCGTGTGCAATCACTTTATCGCAACTAACACCATGCTCTTGCTCCATTTTACCAATCAACTCGGTCATTTTAGCATCTACCTCAGAACGCACATCATCGTTTTGTTGAGAAGAAAGAATGCGACCAAGAAAGCCTGAACTTTCAAGTACATATAACATCGTAACCGATGCATTAATCATTTTGGCAAGGTTTGCGGCTTGCTCAAGGGCAATCATAGACTGATCTCCGAAATCAACGGGAACAACAATTCGATTTTGCTTTTGGCTCATACGGCGTGTGGCTTGGTAGAATAAATTCCGATGTATTTGACCGGAAATTTTAAACAGGCACAAAAGTAGCATATTCGCCCAATATGGCAAAATGCAAAAACGCGTAATGAGGTGTTTTTTAGCTTTTTCGCATGATTTTTCTTTTTAATGCGATTACATACACTGTTTAAATCATGCGCCAAAGAATGCTGTTCTTCGCTTGAGTAAGGCCAAAAATTTGCATCTTGCAGGTTTAACCAAAGACACATAAATTATGTCGCTTCCCATCGCCGAATCTGAACTGATTCTAAACGCCGATCAGAGTATTTTTCACTTGCACCTTAAGCCGGAACAATTAGCCTCAAAAATCATTGTGGTTGGAGACCAAGGTCGAGTAGAAAGTGTTTCAGCGCATTTTCAATCCATCGAACACCGCGTGAGTAATCGCGAATTTGTTAGTCATACTGGCATGTTTAACGGACATCGGTTCACGGTGCTTTCTACCGGAATTGGGACAGACAATATTGATATTGTTTTAAACGAGTTGGATTCGTTGGTAAATATTGATTTAAAAACACGGATGATTCGTGAAGACCGCAAACAGCTCGATATTGTTCGGATTGGGACTTCGGGTGCTTTGCAAGAAGATATTCCGGTCGATAGTTTTGTTGCGTCTTCGCACGGCATGGGTTTCGATGGTTTGCTGAATTATTATGCTGGTCTTGATCTCTGCGACGAACCTGCCATTGCAGAAGCATTTATGAAACATGCCAATTGGAGCAAAGGACTTCCTTATCCATACGTGGTCAAAGCCAATGCCGAACTTTTGCAATCCTTAGCCTTTGATCTTACGCAGGGCATTACGGCTACTGCGCCCGGATTTTATGGGCCGCAAGGAAGACGTTTACGCCTCGCTCCTGCCCTGCCCGATTTAAACGAAAAACTAACCGAGTTCCGCTTCGAATCGCTTCGCGTTACCAATTTTGAAATGGAAACATCGGCGCTTTATGGCTTGGGGCATTTGCTTGGCCACCGCACCGCTACCGTATGCGCAATCATTGCCAACCGTGTCATTCGGCAATACAGCAAGGACTATAAAAAAACGGTAAACGAACTCATTCGTCTCGTTCTTGAACGTATGGCTGTTTAAAACTCGTTTTAGAGGTCAAACAAATTGCAGCGTTAATCGTTATATTTGTTATGCGGCAATTCTACTCCATCCGCTCATGGAAAAAGGCCAATTAAATGCACTCATTAGTTTGCTCGACGACCCCGATGAGGAAGTCTATAAGCAAATCCGGCAAAAAATTCTTTCGCTCGGAAGTATGGCTATTCCTGCACTTGAAAATGCTTGGGAAAATTCGTTTGATGCAGCGATTCAACAACGCATCGAAAGTTTAATTCATACCATTCAATACGAACGCAATTCGCGCGAGCTAAAAATATGGTCGCATCCGGATCATCAAGATTTGCTCGAAGGTGCATTGATCGTTGCCCGTTATCAATATCCAGACCTCGACGAAGCACGTATTCGCAGACACATGGAGCAAATCAAGCAAGATATCTGGCTTGAATTGAACAACGGCCTTACACCACTCGAAAAAGTAAAAGTCATCAACCATATTTTATTTGATGTCCATAATTTTTCGGGCAACACAACCAATTACACCGCGCCACAAAATTCCTACATCAACAACGTGCTCGAAACGAAAAAAGGAAATCCGATTTCGTTGTCGATCATTTATGCGGTTATCGCGCAAGACTTACGCATCCCGATCTACGGAGTGAATTTGCCCGATCATTTTATTTTAGCTTATGTTGATGCGCCTGCGGGCGAACATGGGCCAGATCTCGATCCTGAGCATGTGTTGTTTTACATCAATCCGTTTAGTCGTGGCTGGGCCGTTAGCCGTAAAGAAATTGATGCGTTCATCAAGCAAAAACAACTCGAACGGCGCGAAGAATATTATTCGCCTTGCTCCAACCTCGACATCATTCGGCGCTTGATCAACAATTTGATTGCGAGCTACGAAAAATTGGGCTATCCGATCAAGGTAAAAGAATTGCTTCAACTCAAAGCGGCACTCGATTAAATTCACATCATTTTTTTCAATTTCCAGCTTTTAGGCGTTCTACTTCGTGCAGATTCTGCTTAGTTTCGCAGATCTACTTTTTTGCTATGAAACGTCTGATCGAATGTGTGCCGAACTTTAGTGAAGGCCACGACCTCCAAATCATCAAACAAATAACCGATTGCATCGAAGCTGTTGAAGGTGTTCGCTTGCTCAATGTCGATCCGGGAAAGGCTACTAACCGCACAGTTGTTACATTTGTTGGCGAGCCGGAGCAAGTTATTGAAGCTGCTTTTCGCGCTATACAAAAGGCGGGAGAACTGATTGACATGAGTAAACATACGGGCGAGCATCCGCGTATGGGTGCAACCGATGTGTGTCCGCTGATTCCGATTTCTGGTGTGAGTATGGAAGAAACGGCAGCTTATGCGCAAACATTAGCCAAACGTGTTGGCGAAACGTTACACATTCCGGTTTACCTCTACGAATCGGCACAAAGCAACAAATCGCGAAGCAATCTTTCTGTCATTCGTGCTGGCGAATACGAAGGTTTTTTCAAAAAAATAAAACTGCCCGAATGGAAACCCGATTTTGGTCCGGCAGAAATGGATGTGCGTCGTGGTGCTACCGTTATTGGAGCGCGCGACTTTCTGGTTGCTTATAACATCAATCTCAATACTACCTCAACGCGCCGCGCCAATGCCATCGCGTTTGATGTACGCGAGGCTGGGCGCACGGAAAAAGATGCCAAAGGAAATCCAATAAAAGATGCAGCCGGAAATCCAATTGTTATTTCAGGCTCTTTAAAATCGGTCAAAGCCATTGGTTGGTATATCGAAGAATATGGTGTGGCGCAAATCTCGATGAACTTAACCAACATCAGCATCACACCTGTTCATGTAGCATTTGATGAAGTTTGCCGTCGTGCGGAGGCGCGTGGCTTGCGTGTAACGGGATCGGAATTGGTTGGTTTGGTTCCCCTTCAAGCCTTGCTCGATGCGGGAAAATATTTTTTGCGCAAACAACAACGTTCCATTGGTGTTTCGGAATCGGAACTGATAAAAATTGCGGTAAAATCGTTAGGGCTAGACGAGCTTGGGCCATTTAAACCAGAAGAACGCATCATTGAATATTTATTGCGCGATGCCTCGGCTTCGCGTTTGGTTTCGATGTCGTTGACGCGTTTTGCGGATGAAACGGCGAGTGAGAGTCCTGCACCCGGCGGTGGTTCCATTTCGGCTTATATGGGTGTGTTGGGTGCGTCGTTGGCTACGATGGTTGCGAATTTATCGTCGCATAAGCGTGGCTGGGATGCGCGGTGGGAAGAATTTTCGGATTGGGCGGAGCAAGGCGAAACGTTGAAAAATGAATTGTTACGGCTTGTGGATGAGGATACACGTGCGTTTAATCTGATTATGGATGCGTTTGGCTTAGCCAAATCGACAGAAGAAGAAAAGGCGATTCGTACTCAAGCGATTCAGGATGCGACGAAGTATGCCACGGAAGTTCCACTTCGAGTTATGGAGGCGGCTATGGCGAGTTTTCCGGTTATTCGTGCGATGGCGGAGCAGGGCAATCCGAATTCTGTTTCAGATGCGGGTGTTGGTGCGTTGGCGGCGCGGTCGGCGGTTATGGGTGCATTTTTGAATGTTAAAATCAATGCTTCTGGACTGAGCGATAAAACGCTGGCTGCTGATTATGTAACGCGTGGTGCAAAAATTCAAGCGGAAGCACAGGTAGAAGAAGCCGCTATTTTAGCGATTGTAAATGGAAAAATTGGTTAATTCCAGTTTAGCGCATAAAAAAAAGGAACGATAAATCGTTCCTTTTTTTTATTTGTTGCTTTGAAGAATTACTTCTTCATTTTAGCCATTGAATCAGCCATTTTCACTGAATCCGCAGCTTTAGCAGCAGCGTTAGCAGCGTTTGTGCTGTCCATAGACATAGCATTCTTTACAGAATCGTTGTAAGCTTGCATTTTGTTAGCTGCGTTGATTGAGTCCTGACGGAGTGAATCAGCAAGTTTTTTGAGCGCCTCAGCGTTACCGCAAGAAGCGAGAGCTGCCATACCTACGATTGCAGCAAAGGCGAATACCTTTTTCATTTTAGTTTTTGGTTGTTTTGGTTTTGTGGGCGCAAAGGTATAGTATTATTTCTGACTTATGCAATAATTATTCATTTTTTTCAACAAGTTAATTAACAAAAAAGGAGGCCAAGGCCTCCTTTTTTGTTTTTGCTATATCAAATATAGCTTATTTGTTTGCACCAGGGCGGCCTTTACCGTTTCCACCAGGAACGATTTTTGGAGCAGCAGGAGCTTTTGGTTTGCTAGAACCACCAGAAGGCTTCTTAACTTTTGCAAGTGAATCAGCCATACGGATTGAGTCCGCTTTCATTTTAGCAGCGTTTTCGATAGCAGCGATTGAATCTGCCATACGAGTTGAGTCAGCTTTCGCTTTTTCCATTGCAGCATTAGCAATAGCAGCGAGTGAATCAGCATTAGCAGTAGAATCAGCTTTCAATTTAGCGATAGCTTCTGCGCTAGGACCGCAAGCCACGAGCGATGTCATAGCAGCGATAGCAACGAAAGAAAAGATTTTTTTCATTTTGTTTTTTTGAGTTTGGTTAACCGGCGGCAAAAGTAAACAAGTTTTTGATAACACAAAAATTTTATGTGTTTTGTCGAACTAATCTTTTTTTGCACGAGTTTTGCATTCAGAAACTACAAAACCAAAAAAACAATAATTCGATGAAAAAGCAACTTTTTGCTGTTTCGGCTGTCGCGATGATCGCTGGCGCCCTCACATTCACTTCTTGCAAACAAGAAGATGTAACACCTCCAACGTTGACCATCACAGGTGGTAATGCAATCACGCATACGCTCAACGCTACATTCACAAACCCAACTGCTACTGCAACTGACGACGAAGATGGAGACATCTCTGCAAACGTTACGGTATCTGGTGGTCCAGTTAACGCTAACGCTACTGGTACATATACATTAACTTACAGCGTTTCTGATGCTGCTGGTAACTCAGCTTCTCAAGATGTTGTAGTAACTGTTGAAAACGTTGCTTCAGTTCTTGCTCAAACATACAGCAACACCAACACTCCTGCAAACGCAGCAGTTGACACTTGCCAAACTTCTGGTAACTTCAACTACAATGCAACTGTAACTGCTTCTACTTCTACAAACGGTGCTTTCGTTATCAACAACTTCGGTGGTTTCGGAACAACTGTGAACGTAAACGCTAGCTTGAGCGGTACTACAATCACCGTTCCTGGTAGCCAAACTGTTGGTGGTAACTCATCAATCGTAACAGCTAGCGGAAGCATCCTTACTTCTGCTCCACTTCATTGGGTTATCGGTTACACATGGACTGATGGTCAGTTGACCGAAGTTTGCGGTTCTGATTACCGTGGAAACTAATTCCTGAATCTTTTTAGAAAATCCCCTCAAGGCAATGTCTTGAGGGGATTTTCTTTTTTGCGACACATTTCCCATCTTCGCAGCATGAGCAAGAAAAACCGCGACGGTATCATGTATTCCACCAATCCTGATTTTAAACCCGACGGGGATGAAACAGGTGAGAACGAAACGCTTTCGCCCAATCAACAAAAACTTCGTATTTTTTTAGATCGTTTAGGAGGAGGAAAAATGGTGAGTCGTATTTCCGGTTTTATCGGCACTACCTATGACTTGAATGATCTTGGCAAAACACTCAAACAAAAATGCGGTGTTGGTGGCACGTGTAAAGATGGCGAAATCATGATTCAAGGTGATCATCGTGATAAATTGTTGAATTTACTCACGGGCATGGGGTATCAAGCCAAAAAAGCAGGCGGATGAGTCGGGCATTTTCGGGTATTTTTAAGGGATTGAAGGTGGTTGAACTGGCCCAGGTTCTTGCTGGGCCTTCGGTTGGAATGTTCTTTGCCGAATTAGGGGCGCATGTGCTCAAAATCGAAAATCCGGCAACGGGCGACATGACACGGCATTGGAAGCATGTTGCCGAATTGGACAACCATCCGGTATCGGCTTATTTTGCTTCCGTCAACTGGGGCAAGACATTTTTAAAACTCGATTTAACTGTTCCTGAAAGTTTTCAACGCTTGTTGGATGAATTAAAAGATGCGGATATTTTGCTGGTCAATTTTAAGCCTGGTGATTCCGAAAAATTTGCCTTGCGTTATTCCGATCTGAAAGAAAAATTTCCACAATTAATTTACGGCAGTATTATTGGTTTTGAGGCCAATAACCCAAGAACGGCATTCGACCTCATTCTTCAGGCCGAGAGCGGATTTATGCAGATGAATGGTACAGACCAATCTGGGCCGCTCAAAATGCCTGTTGCATTGATTGATGTCATTGCAGCGCATCATTTAAAAGAAGCCATTTTACTTGCTTTGATTCAACGCCAAACGAGTGGGAAAGGGTGTGCGGTGGAAGTATCGCTGTTAGATGCTGCTGTGGCATCGCTTGTCAACCAAGCTGCAAATTATTTGATGGTGGGTCAAATTCCCAGTCTTCAAGGTTCATTGCATCCCAATATCGCGCCCTATGGCGAAATTTTTTCGTGTGCGGATGAAGGCCAAATTGTCATTGCGGCCGCCACGAATCATCAATTTTTGAATTTATGTCGCCTTTTGAATCAAGAAGCGTGGGCAACAGATCCCTTATTTCTTGACAATCAACAACGAGTAAAAAATAGAATTTTGCTTCAAAAACAACTAATTCCACTCTTTTTAGCAGAAAAATCAGAAGAAATCTGCGCTAAATTGAACAAAAATGGAGTTCCGGCAGGTTGCATACGAACGCTCGATCAGGTTTTAATGGAGGCGGAAAATCGGGATATGTTGTTTCATGGGCTAATCGAAGGGAAACAAGTGCACATTGTTCGCTCGTTTATTGCGCAAACAGTTTCCTGAGATTTAATAACTTTTTAATCTTCGGTAGCGTAAAAAGATAGTTTTTTACTTATTTTTGCTTCTAACACTTTTTCCAAACCTGAATCCCATATTATGCACAAGAGATTTTTACTTCTCCTTTTGCTTTTCATTCCCCTTCTTGCAGATGCACAACGTCGCGGTCGTTACCGTTGGGAAGTTGGTCTTGATTTGGGTGCGGCCAATATCCTTGGCGATTTGGGTGGTGCCAACCAGATTGGTACCAATGGCTTTAAAGATCTTGAAGTTATTCTTACTCGTCCTTCTTTGGGTGTGCATGCCCGTTACCGGAAAGCACGCTACTTTGGGTATAAAATGAATTTTCTTTATGGTAAAGTTAGCGGCGACGATAAATTGACACAAGAACGCTTTCGCAACAACCGCAACATCCATTTCAAATCCAATATTTTTGAACTTTCTACGCAATTAGAATTTTATTTTACGAAGGAACGTCCAGGCCATTTGTATAAATATAAAAGCATCAAAGGCTGGAAACACATTGACATGCAAGTTTATCTGTTCATTGGTGCAGGGGCATTTTGGTACAATCCTAAGGCGCAATTTCAAGGTCAATGGTATGCATTACAGCCAATGGGAACGGAAGGTCAAGGAATTGTTGGAAATAAAAAGCGCTATTCACGTGTGAGTGTTGCCATTCCAATTGGTATAGGCTTCAAATACGCACTCGATCGCCGTTGGAGTATTGGTTTGGAGTACGGAATTCGTAAAACATTTACCGATTATATCGACGATGTTAGTACGACTTATTACGATCGTGACGAAATTTTCAATGCTAACGGTGGAACTGCGGGCGGGACTGCTGCCTATGCAGCCTATTATTTTGCGGACCCTTCACTTGGATTAATTCCAACGGTTGACGGAGTTTCTCCGACTGGTGTTGGCATGCAACGCGGCGACTCATCCGATAACGACGCTTATATGCTTGTGGAATTATCAATCAATTATAAAATTGCCCGCATTCGCAAAACCAAGTCGAAGTTCTAAGATGGGCGTTACTCGCGTTACAGAACCGACTACTCCACAGGAATTTGAACGTTATTACCAATTACGCTGGGACGTCTTGCGTAGGCCTTGGAACCAACCCATTGGTTCGGAGCGTGACGAAAACGAAGCGACTTCCATTCATGCCATGATTTGTGAAGGAGATGAGTGTCTGGCCGTTGGTCGATTACAATTCAATTCACCTACAGAAGCGCAAGTTCGTTTCATGGGTGTTCGGCAAGATCAGAACGGGCGTGGATTTGGCCGCGAAATCATGCAATACTTAGAGCAAAAAGCCAATGAGCATGGTCGCCATCATATCGTCTTGCAAGCGCGTGAAAACGCCGTTGTTTTCTACGAACGATTAGGCTATACTATTACCGAGAAAACATTTCTGCTCTGGGGCGAAATTCAGCATTATAAGATGGAAAAATTGCTTTATCCTTAACGTAAAGCAGTAGCAACCGCTAGAATCGCGTAGTTTATTCGTCTTCTTTACTCTCTTTCCGTGTAGTATTTCGCTCACAGTATTTTTTAAAGAGGTGGATCAATGCTTTTTTCTCGGCAGCATCTAACTGATAGCCCATTTGCAATTCTTTGTCTTCAAAATCATAGGCTACCGAATTGCAATCGGTATTCCACGTATTTCCACCCATACTTTTGAGCCATTTAGGTGAATTATCTTCTGCAACGCGAAAATTTTTCACGCGTTCGGCTGCATAGACATGCACAAATCCACGTCCTGCCGTATCGCGTTTGTATAAAAATTTTCCGTTTTTAATCTGAATCAACTCGCGCCCAAAACGTCGCCACATCCATGCGCGGCCAATCAAGTACGCGAAGTATAACCAGAATCCGATCCAGACCAAATACATGGTTTTTGTTTTCCCAGCTTCTTGTTGAAAGAAATAATAGATCATCACCGAGCCACAAATGGTCCATAAAATAAACCAGAACAATTGGGTGTTGCTTTGCGAGGGTTTTTCCATTGCCATAACCACCACACTCACTTCATTCTCCGATCTGACAACCGAAATACGTTTGCTGAGAAATTCCATACTTACGAATTTTTACGTGGCAAGAACGGGCGAATAATCACACGCAAACCACGATCATAATTAATATAATTGACCAACCAATTGAAAAACACAACAACACGGTTGCGGAAACCCACCAAGGCAATGAGGTGAATAAACATCCACACAAACCACGCAAAAATACCTTGTGTTTTCATGAACGATGCTTCCACAACAGCTCTATTTCGGCCAACGGTAGCCATCGAACCTTTGTCTTTGTATTGAAAGGGTTTCCAACCCTCGCGTGTTGTTGCCGAGCGTTTTAAATTTTTTCCAAGATTGGTTGCCATCTGAATCGCAACTTGTGCCACTTGCGGATGAGCTTGTGGTGTTGCATCGGTTTCCATGGCCGCAACATCGCCCAAGGAAAATATATTTGTTGTATCAACTACTTGATTGAAGGCATCGACTCGGATTCTTCCTCCTCGCGTTTTGGCTGAGTCAGGAATACCTTGAATACGAACGCCAACAACACCAGCCGCCCAAATCAGTGTAGCGGCACGAAATTCTTCCGTCGAATCGGTGGTTACTTCAAGTCCATCGTAATCGGTAACACGCATGTTTAACCAAACATGCACATCCAATTCTTCGAGAAATTTCTTTGCTGCCAACGACGCTTTTTCTTCAAAACTTCCCAAGACACGCTCGCCCGAATCGATCAAATGAATTTGCATACGGCGAAAATCCAACTCAGGATAATCATTTGGCAAAACATGTTTTTTCAATTCGCCAAGCGCACCTGCAAGTTCAACGCCTGTTGGACCACCACCAACAATCACCAAATTCATCAACGCTTCGCGTTCTTTTAAATCGGGTGTATTGATGGCTTTTTCAAAATTTTGAAGGATGCAACTCCGCAAATCGAGGGCTTCCGAGATCGACTTCATGGGCATGCTATTGGCCATCAACCGCTCCATTCCAAAATAGCTCGTCGTAGATCCTGTTGCTATGACTAAATAGTCGTATTCAATTTCGCCAATACTTGTTTTGATGATATTTTTAGTTGGAATAATTTCTTGGGCCTCGGCTAGACGAAAGTGAAAATGTTTTACTCCTTTAAATAATTTCCGCAACGGAAAAACAATGGAATCAGGCTCCATGCCTGCTGTTGCAACTTGATACAAAAGCGGTTGGAAGGTGTGGAAATTATTTTTGTCAATCATCACCACTTGAAACCGGTTGCGCACTTGTTTCGCCAGTTCAATACCTGCAAAACCGCCCCCTACAATAACCAGACGTGGTAAATTAACTTGTGGAAGATCGATAAACATAGGGCACAAAGATAGCAAGTTATTCAGCTTGCTTGATGCATTGTGGGGTGCTTGGTTAGCTCATTATTTGTAAAACTGATCCTCTTTCCATTTAGCAGGATTTTTTAGGATGTAATTCGATATGTTAAGATAAGATTCTTCGCTACGAATAATATTCTCATAATAATTGCGTTGCCATACTACACAACCGATTTCCATCGAATTTAATTGTTTTGTTACAGCGGATTTATATCCGCGCACAATTGCGCCGATCGTATTTGATGGGCTTCGGAATTGAGATGGAGGGGTATGGGGCGAATGCAATTCGCCCTTACTGGTATTGTTGAGTGGGATTGTGTCGCCTTTACTGGTATTACTGAGTGGGATTATGTCGCCTTTACTGGTATTACTGAGTGGGATTGTGTCGTCTGTGGGGGATAGTTTGATGATGCCGTGCAAGTGATTAGGCATGATCACAAATTCGCCCAACTCTACATTAGGACGCAATTCTGGTGTTTTCAACCATTCCTTGTAAGCGACTTGTCCAAAGACATTTAATATCATTTGGCCATCAACTATACTCCCGAACAAATGTTTACGGTTGTAACAACAGATTGTAATGAAATACAAACCTGCTTGGCTGTAATCATAACCTTTCAATCGGATAGATCTGCGATGGTGAATCAATGGATTGTATTGGCTCATTTTACACGATAATATTTGTTGATGTTCTATTGATTGGGAACACTTTTCTATTTCTACTTCCCCCGCCCCCGCGCAGGCATACGCACCACACGCAAGGCATAAAACCCAGGCCCGCGCATCCAATCCGATAAATAATATATTGTCAATTCGTCCTTTTCATATCCTGCATAAGCACCTGCTATTTGCTCTTTCGGAAAAGAAAAAACACGTCCATTGACCCGTATTTCGTGCCGCGTAAAATGAATTGGAAGTGTATCAGTAGAAAGCATTGATGTGTAATACGTCTGTATCGTTTCGCCTTTTACATCCCGCGCTTGTGTATGCAACATGACTGTTCCTAATTTCAAATCGGGCGACACATCCATTGCTCCATTCAACAACGGCTGTGCATTTGAAACCCATTTACCAGGCTGCGATTTTACCACATGGAGCGAAGTAAAAAACGTAATCACGATAACGAACAGTCCCATGATCCAAGCTGGGCGCGGGAAAATACGATTTGTATGAAGCGTCAACACAAAAAACAAAAACAAGAGTGCGTATAACCGCGGAAATGCCCAAAGCAAAGGAGCTGTTGTGAGTAAATGAACCGGAATAGAACATGCAAAAACCACAAGCACCAACTGCATCACATTCCAACGTGTAAAAGCACCTCGACTAATGATAGCCGGAAAAATAACCATCAAGAAAATAAGTGAATATGTACTGCCGTAACCTGTCAACAACAAAGCCGCTAGAACAGTAATGACCAATTTGTCTAAATGCGTATGTTGATTGATCAGATGCGTGATGAGTAAAAACACAACCATACCACGCATAAACGCATAAATAACAAGGTATGCCGACGACGAATCGAATGGTGCGTCGCTGTTCAGCAAATCATCTGGAATGAAGATATTTTTAAGCAAAACTTGCAAGCTCTGATAACTATGCGCGTACGGATCGTTGATGGCGCCATCGCCGATACGCATTAAAACTTCGGTGAGGTAATACTTCCAAATTTCAGGTGCAATAAATAACATCGTCAAACCACAAAAAGCAAGTACTGAGGCCACAAGCCAAGCGGCTGTTTTAAAATCGCGGCGCAATAAAATATAGATCAATACAAATGCTGGAAATATTTTCAGCACAATACCCGGCATCCAAAAGAAAATGGCCTTCCAATACTGTTCACGCTCGTAGGCCATCCAACCTTCGGCTAATAAAAAAAACAACAGCAAATAGGTTTGCCCTTGATCGATATTGCTTTTGATTGGAAAGAAGAAAACAAGAACGGCAAGCAATACCCAACGAAACGATATGCGGTAAAAACGAAACAAGCGAAACAAACTCCAAAGAAATAAAGCCGATGTACTTAAATTCCAAATCAGTTTCGCCAGTGCCGGTTCAAAAATCACGAATGGTGTATATATCAATGCCGTTGCGGGTGGAATGGGTGTATAGTTTAAAAACACCTGCTTCTCCCCCGCCCCTTCTATGCGCGCATTGAAGGTGAACGGATCGTAAATACTTAAATCAAATGTGCCTTGTGTGAGAAATTTTGAACCATACCAATAATTCCCAAAATCGCCAAGCGGTTTAAATTGCGCTTGCAGACATAGCAACAAAATTAACACACCCGCAAAGGTTGTTACCTGCCACGGTTTTCGGAAATAAGGATCGAAAAAACGAATTGCTGCCGAAAAATTCATCCGTGTGCTTAGTTCGGTAACAGCTTATCCAGCTGTGATTAAAAAACTTTCCAAGGCAAGGCGATAGCCCGATAAGCCAAAGCCACCAATACTTCCGCGGCAATGCGGCGCAACAAACGACACATGCCTAAAATCTTCCCGTGCAAAAATATTGCTGATGTGCACTTCAATAACAGGCGTATTGATTGCTGCGACAGCATCGCCAAGCGCTACTGAAGTATGCGTGTATCCACCCGGATTGAAAATAATACCATCGTGCGAAAAACCTGTTTGGTGTAATTTATTGATTAACTCGCCTTCCACATTGCTTTGAAAATACTCTAAATTGATTTGTGGGAACTGTGTGGTGAGTTCCTGCATAAACGATTCGAACGACTGGTGGCCATACACATCTGTTTCGCGTGTTCCAAGCAAATTCAGATTCGGGCCGTTGAGAATTAAAATACGCATAGCATGATTAGGCCAGTTGATATTCTGGCAATGAAAGGTATTGAACAATATTGAGTTTCAGTGTACTGCCGGCAAAAGGTGTTAATCCTTTTTGAACAGCAGCATCGGGCATGGTTCGGAGTATAAACTGCATCGCGGTTTCACCATCCCATGTTTTGGGAATGGCTTGTTCAAAAGCGTTCCAATTCGGTGTGCATTGCAATTTGCGTTTGGATTTCTTTT
This sequence comes from Bacteroidota bacterium, assembly GCA_013298545.1. Classification (GTDB taxonomy): domain Bacteria; phylum Bacteroidota; class Bacteroidia; order Palsa-965; family Palsa-965. The sequence goes on from JAAFIA010000009.1 coordinate 35,984, forward strand.
CCGCAGTTGCAAAATCTTCTGGCGCATCGTCTTTTTCTTCCGACTCAATTTCACCATCATTCACCACAGCCGCGCCTAGGTGCATCCGCACGAGTAAGGTAGAATTATCAATCCAATTCTTTCCACCTGGCCAACCCGCAACATTGGGTGGATAAAACAAGACTTGTCCCAAAACCCGTTGCAGAAAAAGAAGCGATTGGTCATTCGTAAATGTTGGACGAAAGAGTTTTTGCAAACCAGCGATCAATTCTACTGGCGATTTAATCAAATTGCCTTTATTTTTTGTTTCATAAAACCAATCGGCGGTGAGCATTTTTTTCACCCATTGCCCGATGTTGTAATCCGATTCAAATAAGGTATTTGCCAATTCATCCAGATGCTTGGCATCCGGTTCGTCGTTTACAAAAAAGCGATATAATTTACGGCTCAGAAAAACTGCAGTGCGTTTATCTTTCAGTACGAGGTTGATGATGTCTTCGCCACCTAAATTCCCTGTTACACCAAAGAATGTTTTTTCGCCCTCATCGTGTTGATTTGCACGAAACAAATAATTTCCGGTGTCGCGATCAAAAGCCCATCCGGTAAAAGCTCGTGCAGCGTTTTTTACATCAGCTTCGGTATAATTTCCACGACCAATCGTAAACAATTCTAACAATTCCCGCGCAAAATTTTCGTTGGGTTTGGCTTTTTTATTTTGTTGGTTATTGAGAAACAACAACATGGCCGGACTTTTCGCAACAGCGAGCAATAGCGTTTTAAAATTGCCCAAGGCAAATTCGCGGTGAATGTTGTTTAATGTTTCTAGATATAACGGATGATCGACACGACATGCAAAATGGTTGTGCCAAAACAAGGTCATTTTCTCCCGCAGCGCAGCAGGATCGGCATGCAATCGATTCATCCAAGCCAAATTCAACACGTGTTGTTGTTCTTTCAGCTGCTTGCGCAATATCCGTTTGGCATCGTCATCCATATCTTTCAGCGCTTGTGCCTGAACTTCCAGAACAACAGCATTGAGCGGACGAAACGCTTCGGCATCGCTAAACATCTTCTCTACTTGTGTTGCAATTGGCAAGCTTGTCCATTTCGAAAATTCGGAAGGATGCAAGCCAAATCCGGCACGGCTGTGCAAATGAAGCGTATCGTTTTCTAATTTGGAGAGCAACATGACTTAGTTCTTAAGTTGAATCGGTTCCATTACAAACTGCACAATTTTTCCGCTCTCCTTTTCCAAATAGAACGTGTATTTAAAATTTGCAGCACCATTCTTTGCTTCAAAAACCACACCCAAAACTGGAACTGGATTATCACCCGCTAACTGATCGTACATAAATCCAGTCAGAAAATGGGAAAACGTAGAACCATTTGCCGCAAATGTAGAGTCGGTGTAATGCGCAATGTACTCGATATTGGCATCAGAGATATAATTCGTCGAGGTCAATTCGCGCATCATGTTTTCGTTTGACTCTTTGGTGGCTAGCATAAATTTTTCCGCGCGAGCAACCAATTCAAAAGCACGAATTAAATCTGGTGTAGTATAATACTTTTCGCTTTTTACACCATCATCATCAATCCGAATCGTAACCCGATCGTAACCATTCATTTCTTTTTGCGAAAGGTCTTTGATAACTGTATAAGCCGTTGCAGAAATGACAGCTTCCCTTGAATACGAAGTATCTACTTTACTCAAATTCGACAATTCGATATCGAGACTTTTGTACGATCCTTCCGAAGTTGATGCTTTGGCTGATTTCTGAACATGAACATCACTCGCTCCAAATAGTTTTCCCGCTTTTTGAGCAGCCATCCGTTCTTTTTCCATGAATCCGCATGACGCGAAAAGCAGAACAGCAGAAAGCATAGTACATGTGAATAGATTTTTTTTCATACGGTTTAAGAGCAAAATCAACGGTTTATTTTTTGGAAATAGGTATCGACTTGACGTAAAAAGTATTTCAAGCCTTTTTCTTTCGGGCAGTCGAGGAGCAAATCATGCACATGATCGTCATCTTCCACAAACTGCCCAATTTTAAATCCTGCTTTGGCATGTGCGGCGATGTAATGCAACGAAAAATTAGCGTTCAAATTGAGATCAATCAAGACATCACGTTCTTCGTCGATGAATGCCTGCACGGTTGTATCGGTTGGTTTGCCAATCCAATTGGTCATTTTTTTTCCAAAGAAATCGAAATCTGTTTTGGAATAACTAAACTGCGGCAATTCTTTGGTTGTAAAGAAACCAATAGCATGAACACGTTTTTTCATTTCGCGCAAATAAGTAACATACTTGCGCAACAAATCAAAATCTTCTGGTGTGGTGTACTCAAAAAGAATTCCTACTGTTTTGGCATCTTCCAGATTGATGAATTTTTTTTGGCGCGAATTGTTTGCTAACTCCTGCCGAAGTTGCGAACGTCCAATTCGATTTTTGAGTTGATCTAAAAGTCCCACGTTGTTCTATTTGTGCTATTCTTTATCATTTAACATTGACTATATTTTAAAACAGTTATAGTCTCGTGCGGTGGACGTCCACGAAAAGTGCGAACTGGCTTTTGAAAATGAGCTAACAGGTTACTATCGTCAGGCTCATTTTCATTGCCAGTTGGTTTTCGTGGTGTCTTTTCTTTGTTACTTTCTTTGGACAAGCAAAGAAAGTAATGATAAACTTCCATTTCAACAGAATGGTTAAAGCCCTCCGCAGGAGAAAAACAATCGTGTTGAACAAATCGAACTCGCATTTTGAAATAAGTCTATTTTTTAAATGCTCCCAGTCTCAATCAAGCGAAGCAACTGTTCTTCACCGATAATCGGGACGTTTAATTTTTCGGCCTTTGCACGTTTCTCTGGCCCCATACCATCGCCAGCCACAAGATACGAGGTTTTGCCAGAAACAGAGCCAGTATTCTTTCCACCATGTTGCTCGATCAGGTTTTTGATTTCATCGCGCGAGCGACTAAAAACACCCGAAATCACAAATGTTAAACCAGCCAAACGATCGCTTCTGTTGGCGAGTTGTGTTTCTGAAAGTTCAAACTGCAATCCGGCTTCTTGCAAGCGATTGAGGACTTGAATATTTTTCTCATCCAAAAAATACTCGCGAATACTTTCTGCTATTTTTCCACCAACTTCTCCTACGTTCAGCAATTCTTCAAGCGTTGCCTGTTTCAAGGCTTCGATGGATTTAAAATAGCTCGCAATTTTTTTCGCAGTTGTTTCGCCGATGTGCCGAATACCGATGGCAAACAACACCCGTTCAAACGGAATTTGTTTGGATTGTTCAATGCCTTCCAATAAATTATTGACCGATTTTTCGGCCATGCGATCGAGTTGCAACAATTCCGTTTTTTTATCTTTTAGCGTATAAAAATCGGCAATGGTATGAAGCAATCCCGCATCGTAAAGCTGCGCAACTGTTTCGGCACCCAAACTATCAATGTTCATGGCACGACGGCTGATAAAATGTTCCATCCGGCCTTTGATTTGGGGCGGGCAGCCGGATTCATTGGGACAATAATGATTGGCTTCGCCTTCGCGTCTGACAAGTTCAGTATGGCATTCGGGACAGTGCGTGATGTAGTTTAATGCGACACTGTCAACGCTACGTTGTGCTTCGTCCACACCAACAATTTTCGGAATAATCTCGCCGCCTTTTTCTACAAATACCGAATCGCCAATGCGAATGCCGAGCGAAGCGATGATATCGGCATTGTGTAAGGAGGCGCGTTTAACCGTTGTTCCGGCGAGCAAAACAGGTTTCAGATTGGCCACAGGCGTGATGGCTCCAGTACGTCCAACTTGATACGTTACTTCTTGCAAAATCGTGGCTACGCGTTCGGCTTTGAATTTGTAGGCGATGGCCCAGCGCGGCGATTTGGCGGTAAATCCAAGAGCGCGTTGTTGTTCGTAATCATCTACTTTAATCACAATACCATCAATATCGAAATTGAGTGCGTGGCGTTCTGTATTCCATTTGTTGATGAAGGAATTGACACCTTCCAATC
>JAAFIA010000009.1:39994-90152 GCA_013298545.1 Bacteroidota bacterium
CGTATAAGCGGGCACAGGAAATCCCCAAGCACGGGCGGCTTCTAAACTTTCGTAATGTGTTTTGAAGGGTAAATTTTCGCCGAGTACGAAGTATAAATAACATCCCAATTTGCGCGATGCTACAACAGCCGAATCTTGCATTTTCAATGTTCCTGCGGCGGAATTGCGCGGGTTGGCGAGTAAGGCTTCGCCAGCTTCTTCTTTTTCTTTGTTGATAGCATCAAAAACTTCGTGCGGCATAAATACTTCGCCACGAATTTCAAAATCATCGGGCCAATTTCCGGCTTGCAATTTGAGTGGAATGCTGCGAATTGTTTTTACGTTAGTCGTTACATCATCGCCCTGCACCCCATCGCCGCGCGTTACGGCTTGCGTCAAGATCCCATTCACATACCGAATGCCAATCGCTACGCCATCGTATTTCAATTCGCAAACATAGTTCACGGTATCGCCGCCAAGTCCTTTCGATACGCGGCTATCAAAATCGGCAAGTTCTTCGGCAGAATAGGTATTGCCGAGCGAAAGCATGGGATAGCGGTGCGCAACGGTTTCAAACGATTTGGTGATTTGTCCACCTACGCGCTGCGAAGGCGATTCGGGCGATAAAAATTCGGGGTATTGTTTTTCGAGTTTCCCTAATTCTTCGAGCAACATATCGAAATCGTAATCGCTGATAACGGGTTGCGCTAAAACGTAGTATTTATAATTATGCTCGTTGAGTTCGGAAACGAGTTGTTCGATGCGTTGTTGGGCCTGATCGCTGGTCATGGCACGAAAATACGATTTCGCAACAGATTTTTTTAGTTTGTATCTTGTTTGCCGCATGATTCAGATTCCATCGCTTTCGGGTACACAATTGGAAACGCCACGCCTGATGTTGCGTCCGTGTGCGCGCGCCGATGCAGCGTCGTTGCTGAAATTGGTAGAAAACAACCGCACATTTTTAGTGCATACGCATCCACAAACGGAGAAAGATGTCAACGGACTTTGGGGTGCGCGGTCTTATCTAGCCCATAAGCGCGATGAGATGCGGGAGGGAAGAAATTTGCCTTGTGGTATTTTTTTGCGCGAAACGCAGCAACTGATTGGGTATGTGCAGTTGTTTCAGATAGACTGGAACGTGCCGCGGGGCGAATTGAGTTATTTTATCGATGTCGCTTTTCAAAAGCAGGGATTGATGAGCGAAGCCATAGCAGCTTTATGCAACCATGCTTTTACGAAATTAAACATGGCGAAATTATTTCTTCGGGTAGCGCCAGAAAATACCGCTTCTATTCGCATTGCGGAGAAAACTGGATTTCAATTGGCGGGGAAGTTGCGCCATGATTTTCGCGATGGCAATGGAGTTTTGCAGGATGTGTTGGTGTATGATCGGATTGGTTGAGTAATTTTTATGGTTAGTGATGTGGGAAAGAAGATATTCATATTGAATTGGGGAGTTGGTGAGTTAGTGAGTTGGTGAATTGGTGAATTGGTGAATTGGTAAATTGGTGAATTACCAATTTACCAACTTTCTAGGTTTTATGCTTGCGCGGGCCATTTGCGGGTAGGAAATACATTATTAACAATCCGTCCAACTTATTCACAACTAAGAAAAACAGATCGGAGTGCTGTACCTTCGGGGCATGAAAGTGGCTCAATTTCTTTTGCGTATTCTTAAAAACAAATATGTCTTGGCGATTTTATTGCTAGCGGGTTGGTTATTGATTTTTGATAAAAACGATTTATTTACGCAGTTGAAGCGGAGCAAAGAAGTTAAAACATTGGAAGCGGAGCGCGATTATTATGTGCAAGAGATTGAACGGAGCAAACGCGAAACCAAAGAATTACAAAGCAACCCCAAACTTCTCGAAAAATTTGCGCGCGAACATTATTTGATGAAACGCGATAATGAGGATGTGTATATTGTTGTTACCGATTCGGTCAAGTAGAAATTCGTTTCAACCACAAACTACTTGTTCTATCAACTAATTTTAAAAACGTGCAATCAACCGCACACTTAACTGTCGATTGGTTAAATAATTCGGCACACCGTACTGACGGCCTGTAACGTCTTTTACCCAGTAATACGAAATGGTATTGTTGACTTGAAGCAAATTATAAACCTCCGCACCAATCCAAAGTGATTTTAGGAAACGAAATGTTTTAGACGAATCGAGTGGTTTTTCTGGATCGATGATTTGATACGAAAAACCAATATCAACGCGGCGGTAGGGCGGCATACGGAAAACAGCTTTGTAACGTTCGCGTGTGGGCGGACCAAACGGCAAACCTGTTCCTAAAATCAATCCCAAATTCATTTTAAACTTCGGAAATTTGGGCAAGTAATCTTGGAAAAACAAAGCAAACGTGAGCAGTTGATCGGTTGGACGTGGAATAAATCCGGGCGATTGTAAAATGCTATCTGTTGGTGTATTATTCAGTGTATAGCCAGGCACAATTGTATCGCCATCGCTGTTCAAGTAAAGAAAATAATCGTCGTTTGTTAAATCTTCGCGTGTACGCAGGAGCGATAAATTGACCCATGATTCTGTTCCTTTTACAAATTCACCATTCATGCGTAAATCAAGTCCGTAAGCGTACCCATTGGCTAAATTTTGTCCGAAATAACGAATGCGCACATCATTTACTTCGTAAGGAATAATGTTTGTCAATGCTTTGTAATAGGCTTCGGCAATAAACCGAAACGGACGATCCCAAGCTTTGAAATCGAGATCGCTTCCAACTAAAATATGATACGAATTTTGCGCTTTAATCTGGTCATTGATTTTTCCATCAAAACCACGCAACTCGCGATAAAAAGCAGGTTGACTATACACACCACCTGCTGCTTTAAGCGTAAGACGACTATCCCAACGCGGCTTCCAATACAATTGTGCCCGTGGCGAAATGAGTGTTTGATTGGTAAACGACCACCAATTGCCACGCACACCAACCGTTAATCCCAAAACTGATGAATCGGCCAACATAAACTCGCGCTTGTACTGAATGTAAGCCATAGCGCGATAAGAAAATAAATTCGCTTTGGTCTTCACCACATCTTGTAAATCGAGGCTCGTCAAGGGATAATATGGAATGGAATAGCCCGAGGAATCAACAAAATTCCATTCGCTCAATTGATCGTAAATGCGTTCGTTTTGGCCACGCATGCCCCAAGTCCAATTGTTGAGGGAATCTATTTTCCATCCTTTGATTTCGACATTGGTTACATACGCATCGAGGTAATTTCGGGCATGGTTGATGAATGTGCCGACACCACGATTAAAGGCAACTTGACCAAACGTTGGTTTTCCAAAATCAGCTTCCAGTTGATCGATGTAATATTGTCCTTGTACATCAAACGTTTCGGTTTCGCTGGTGTAGAATGACGATACCGAAAATTTCCAGCGGGTATCGCGGTTATTGCTGTAATCAAGCGATAACGCATTGAAGGCCGTTTGAAAGGAATTGATTTCTTGTCCGTCGAAAAAAACCGTAAAGCGCAAGGCATTGTTGAGTGTTCCAAATTCCGTTTCGCGTGTTTGTGGAACAAGCCTGTATTTATTTACTGCATAATTGCCCAAATAATTGAGTTGCCAATTTTCGGTCAAATCATACGTCAGCAAAGTTTGAATATCGGTAAAGGAGGCCGTGTAATCGCCTTCTGTATCGAGTGATTTTAATAAATAGCGGTTGGATTTTTGACGAATACCCAACATCCACGAAAACCGCATGTCTTTGGAAAGACCCTCAACTTCTACACTGCCACCAAGCAAACTGGCCGAAAAAACACCCGCAAAATGACGTGGGCGGCGATAGCGAATATCTAAAACAGAAGAAAGTTTATCGCCGTACTTGGCTTCAAATCCACCTGCCGAAAAGAAAATCGATTCAACCATATCCACATTGGTAAAACTCAATCCTTCTTGCTGTCCGGCGCGGGTGAGGAAAGGGCGATAAACTTCAATGTCGTTGACATAAACGAGGTTTTCATCAAAATTACCACCACGTACGGAGTATTGCGAACTCAATTCATTGTTTGACGTTGCGCCAACAAAACGTAAATAGGCCGAAATATCTTGCGAAGGCGCGGGTAAGTTCTGGAATCGAAGCGGAGGAAGTGTTGTGCCAAATTCGCCTTTTCGGTCGCCATAAATTTCAGTGGCTTTCGTCGTACTATTTTTAGAACGCAACGAAACATTGATGGATTGCGTAGCTCCCGCAGGCAAATTGATCGTACGCTGTTGTTCGCGACAATCGACAAACTGATAAACGAGTGTAATGTCTTTTCCGGCGGGTATTTGAATCGTATAACGTCCTTGAGCATTGGAGAAAACGCGCTCTGTTCCGCCAATCCAAGTAACGCTTGCATTTTCGATTGGCCGTCCAACAGAATCGGAAACGATTCCGGTAATCGTGGCGGTAGTTTGTGCTTGAAGATGTGTTGCAGAAAAGAGCAAACACAGACACACCCATACAAAAGAATACCGCAACAAGGACATAGAGGAACTTTACTTATTTGCCAAGCGATTGAATAAATTTCGACCAGGCGATGGGATTGAGCAGATTGTTGGGGGCGTACTGCCCTGCATAATAATTTTTGGCCACTTGTTGGCGCATGGTCGTACTGTATGCCATTTTACCATCTTGACCAATGTTCTGTGCTAAAAGCGCCATCTGTTGCTGTTCGAGGTTGCGCTCGGCACGGCGCAAATCATCATCGGGAACATTGAGCGCTAAAAATGCTTCTTTAAATTCTTCTTTCGTAGGCCACGGATAAATAACTGCGGCGTGAAGTAGCAGGGTGTCGGATTTTAAGGCTTGAACGTGATTGTAGGTAGCAGTTGTAATGGTATCGGGAACAATAAAATAAGCGTGTTTGTATCCGAGTGAGAAAAACTCTACGGTATCACGTGGTTCACAGGCAATGGTGAAATAACCTGCGTAAGTAGAATAGACACCACGGTTTTTACTTTTAATAACAACAGCAGAAAAAGGAACACCAACAAGACTATCAGCGTCAACGACAAGACCTGAAAATTGAATAACAGGTGAACGGGTTGTATCGGGAGAATTTTGAGCCTGAGCTTTTCCTTGAAAAAGGGAAAGACAAATTGCCAATAGCGCAGCACTCAAAAATCGGAACATGATCATGGAATCAAAGATAAGGAATCTGTTTCATTTGCCGAAAAGTGCTGCATTTGATTTAAAAATACGCCCAATAACGCTTCGAAAACTGATTTATTTTATCCATCAGACTAAAAAAAACGGGATGGTTGCCTTATCTTGCGTTCAATTATCATGAAAAAAACACTTGCTCTCGGTTTTCTGCTCGGCTGTTTTAGCCTCGATGCTCAAATTACCATCAACCAGAACGATATGCCTGATGTGGGCGATACCATTCGGGTATCTTATGCTGGCAGTACCAATGTCGATCATACGCTTACAGGAGCAAATTACCTTTGGGACTTTTCAACGCTGGTTCCCAATGCACAAGAACGGATTGAGTTTATTGCGCCAACAGCTTTGCCTTTCAATTTTTTAGCAGATCTTGGAACTTTAAACCCATCTCCCGATTCGATTCCATTTATCGGCGATGTTCCAACCAATTTTATCGATTATTTCAAAAATGGCTCTTCGGGCTACCGGCAAATTGGATCTAGTTTTGATTATGCACCAATTGGTTCGTTTTCGATTCCCGTGATATTTAGCAGTTCGGATTATATTTATCGTTTTCCATTGCAGTATGGCAACTTAGATAGTTCCAACTCGGCTTATGGTATTCCTTTGCCGAGCATCGGATACATTGGACAAAATCGTAAACGTGTAAACGAAGTTGATGGTTGGGGTACGCTGATTACGCCTTATGGTACATTTCAAGTTTTACGGATTAAATCCATTGTAAACGCAACAGACACAATTTCGTTGGATAGCACAACTGGTTTTACGATCCCGCGTCCACAAGAAATTCAGTACAAATGGCTTGCAAACGGTATGGATATTCCCATACTGGAGATTGATGTACAACTACTCTTCAATAATGAAGTTATTTCTGCAATTACATATCAAGATAGCATTCGCGATAGTGTCTTTCAAGTAGGTTTAGCAGAACCAATAAAAAATATTTCTTCTTTGGCTATATATCCAAATCCGGTTGCCAATCAGGCTACATTATCCTATAACCTAATTAATCCATCTCAGGTAACGATGCGTATCTTTGACATAACAGGCAAATCGATCCAAACAACTGATTTAGGGCAACAATCTATCGGCAAACAGCAATTTTCTATCGACGTAACTTCTCTTTCAGCAGGAGTTTATTTTATTCAAATCGACACCGGAACGGCTATTTATGCGCAGCGGTTAGTCGTTGTTCCTAATTAGTAATCGCGGATAGTTTTTTACATTCATCTTCATCTGGTTGTGAGTTTGGGCAGGTTTATTTTGTAACCTTGTAGTGCTAGCTTCGTAGAAAGGCACACTTAATTACTCTTTCTAATACATCCAAGATCATGCTTGTTCTGCTTATTAAGTATTTGCAAACCGTCTTGTTTTCGGCCTTCGAAAAACAGGTTCGTTTTCAAACAATCCGCATTCGCAATCACAAACACATCAATAAACGTAATTTCTAAATACTCCTAAATCATACAGGTATGAAGCGCATTCTTACGCTACTCGCCTTTTTGTTTTTGTCGGCTGGTATCTCTGCACAAGATTTATCGGTCATTGCTATTCCTGCTCCTGTTAGCGGTTGCGCTTTGACATCAACTCAGGCTGTTACGATCCGAATTTTCAACTATGGAACTAACCTTCCAGCTGGAACTTCTTTCAACGTATCGTACACCATCAATTCGGGAACTCCGGTGGTGGAACTGCTCACCTTGGGTAGCACGATGCTTACAAACTCAACCATCAACTATACATTTACCACAACAGCAAACTTATCTGTTCCGGGTATTTACGAGTTTGATGCAACGGTTAGTATCGCTGGCGACATTAACCCAACAAACAATGCGTTCAACGATTATTTCGTAACCAGCACAGCTCCATCTGTTGGTGGAACGATTTCTGGACCTACAAGTGTTTGTATTTCTGGAAATAGTGGCTTATTGACACTAACTGGTAATACAGGAAGTATTTTGCGTTGGGAAGTTTCAACCGATGGTGGTTCAAGTTGGGTAACGTTATCAAACACCACAGCAAACCAACCGTACAACAATATTGCTGTTCCGACACAATACCGTGCAGTTGTTCAAAATGGTGGCTGTACACCTGTCAATTCATCAACGATTTCGATTGCCATTGATCCGGCTTCTGTTGGCGGAACAGTTTCTGGAAGTGCTAGTGTTTGTGCTACCGGAAACGGTGGAACAATGACCTTGAGTGGGCGCGTTGGCTCGATTGTGCGTTGGGAATTTTCGATTGATGGTGGTGCTACTTGGACCAACATTGCCAATACCACAGCATCACAAACCTATTCAAACCTGACACAATCTACCCTCTATCGTGTTCGTGTTCAAAGTGGTACTTGCAATGCGGTTTACTCTTCTGCAGCTAATATCGCTGTAAGCCAACCTGCTGTTGGTGGCGATCTATCACCAATTGCAGTAACCGAGTGTAGTGGTTTAAATTCGGGCATATTGACACTTGCAAGCAATACAGGTGCAATTAACCGTTGGGAGTTTTCGGTAAACAATGGCATTACTTGGACCAATGTTACCAATACAACCAATACGCTTGCATACAGCAACCTCACGCAAACACGTTGGTATCGTGTGCGGGTGTTGAATGGAGCTTGCCCTCAAGCTTATTCCGATACAGCAATCATTACTGTAAATGGAACATCAGTAGGTGGAACAGTTACACCATCAACTACTACCGTCTGTGGTGGTGTCAATAGTGGTACACTTACGTTGAGCGGACAAACTGGTGCTGTCAATATGTGGCAGTTCTCGATAGATGGTGGTTTAACATGGAATAACATAGCCAATACAACGAACACGCAAACATTTACAAACCTAACCACAACTACGTTGTATCGTGCAATGGTTCAAAATGCGCCTTGCGTAGTTGCCTTCTCATCCACGGCAACGGTAACCGTAAATCCGGCATCTGACGGCGGTACAGTTTCTGGTGGAATAACAGTTTGTAGCGGAAGCAATAGTGGTATGCTTAACTTAACTGGACAAACAGGAACAGTAACCTTATGGCAATCATCCAATGATGGCATTACTTGGACCAATATTGCCAATACCAGTGCCACACAAAATTACAGCGCATTAACAGATACGACCTATTACCGCGCTATTGTTACAAATGGTGTTTGTCCTTCAGACACATCAACAGTAGATTCTGTGGTTGTAGATCCTATATCTGTTGGTGGAACATTGGCGCCTGCTACGTTATTGTTGTGTAGTGGAAATAATTCAGGTACAATTACGCTCTCGGGCCATACAGGAAACGTTGTACGTTGGGAATACTCTACTGACAATGGTTCTTCATGGATTTCAATTTCAAATACCGCTACCACGCAATCGTATAGCAATATTCCAACCTCTACCATTTATCGGGCTTTGGTTCAAAGTGGTGTTTGTGCTCAGGTGTATTCCTCTTCTACACTCATTACCGTTGATCAACCGTCAGTGGGTGGAACACTTTATGGTTCTTCTACGGTTTGTAGTGGCAGCAACAGCGGTGTTTTGACATTGGTGGGTGCAGTTGGTGTAATATCGAACTGGGAATCGTCTAACGATGGTGGTGTAACTTGGAATACGATTGCCAATACAACAACCAGTAACAATTATTTGAATTTGACCGATACAACACTCTACCGTGTTTTGGTCATGAATGGTGTTTGCCCCAGCGATACTTCTACACTCGTAACGATTTTGGTTGATGAACCTTCTGTTGGCGGAATCGTAACGCTTGATGATACGGTTTGTAGTGGAGCAAATTCAGGAACACTCACACTTAGCGGTCATACAGGCCTTGTCAATAGTTGGGAATTTTCTACCGATGGTGGCATTACATGGTTATCCATTTCTAACAACACTACTTCGCAGGGATATTTCAACCTGACACAAACAACACGTTACCGTGCTACGGTGAAAAATGGAGTTTGTAACCCAATTCCATCTAGTGTTGCAACCATTACAGTTGATGTTCCTGCAACTGGCGGAAGCATTGCAGGAAGTACATCGGTTTGCAGTACTGCAAATAACGGAGCTTTAAATCTTGTTGGTTCTTCTGGTACAATTGTTTCGTGGGAAACCTCAACAGATGGCGGTTTGACATGGACTCCAAACGGAAATACTACAACAACAGAAAATTATACGAATCTGACAGATACCACATGGTATCGTGCTATTGTAACAAGCGGAACTTGCGGAAATGACACTTCTTTGGTGGGCATGATTACGGTTGATCCGGCAACGGTTGGTGGTGTGCTTGCCAATAACGATACGGTTTGCAGTGGATTGAATGGCGATACCATTCGCTTGAGTGGTCATATTGGTACGGTGCTTCGTTGGGAGTATTCGTTTGACGGTGGCAACAATTGGATTGCTGTTTCAAACAATTCCGATTCGCTCATCTATTCCAATTTAACCATCACCACACTTTACCGCGCTGTTGTTCAGAGTGGAACTTGTGTTAGTTTGTATTCGTCTATTGATACGATTACTGTAACACCCGCTACTGATGCTGGAGTGATTATGGGTGCAACTTCAACCTGCGAAGGAACAGGAAATGGTACACTCACACTCAATAATCAAGTTGGTAATGTGATTGACTGGGAAACATCAACCGATGGCGGTTTGACTTGGGTAAGCCTTGGCAATACAGGAACATCGCAAACGTGGAGCAATTTATCAGATACAACGTGGTATCGTGCCATTGTTGGAAGTGGTTCTTGTGTAAGCGATACAACGGCTCCGGTTACCATTATTGTTCATCCAAAACCTGTGGCAGCTTTTTCAGTAGCTGATGTGTGCCAAGGAATTGCTTCTGCTTTTGTCAATACAACAACCGTTGGCTCAGGAAACATTCAATTCCAAACTTGGGATTTTGGCGATAACGATGCTTCTGTAACGGGCAATCCAACACACAACTATGCCTCAGCTGGATTGTATAACGTCAGTCTAATTGTTGTATCGAATCAGTCTTGTGCTGATACGGCAACAGGAACAGCGTTGGTCAATGCATTACCAAACACCAATATTTCAGTTGCTGGTAGCACCACGCTTTGCCTTGGTGATAGTGTTGCATTAAGTGTTGTATCCAATATCAATTACAGCTACCTCTGGAGTACAGGCGATACACTCAATACAACACAAGCCAATTCATCAGCTTTTTACACCATTACCATCACTGATACATCAACCGGATGTATGGCAATGGATTCTGTTGAAATTGTTGTTGCCCCTGGCATACCCGTCAACGCTGGGCCAGACACAACCATCAGTGCCGGAACATCTATTATGCTTCAAGGAACTGGAAGTGGAAATTTGGTTTGGTCGCCATCTATTGGTCTGAGCGATCCATTTATTGCCAATCCGATTGCAACACCGCCCTACTCCATTGTTTATGTTTTATCCTCAAATAATCCGGGAGGTTGTGCATCAACAGATTCAGTTACGGTTACACTCCGCAACGATTTTAACGTGATTGTATCGAATATGATTACGGCCAATGGCGACGGGCACAACGATACATGGGTCATTCAGCACATTGAGTTTTATCCAGATAATAAAGTAACCGTTTACAACCGCAACGGTATGGTTGTATTTGAAGCTGATGATTATCTCAATGGTTGGACAGGAACATACAATGGACAACAATTGCCGGATGGAACATATTATTATGTGATTCAAATCACCGGATCGGAAGAGGTGATTCAGGGAGCAGTAACCATCATCAGCGAAAACAAATGATAACCTCTTCAAGCAACACAGCCATGAAAAAAATTTTTCTCTCCACCGTTTTTGCTGCATTGGTTCTTTCAACCTCAGCACAACAGTTGCCTTTGTATAGCCAGTACGCTTTCAATCCATTTTTGTACAATCCTGCCATGACGGGCATTTCAGGCGAAACCAATGCGTTTTTGATTCATCGTTCGCAATGGGCGGGAATTTCTGGCGGGCCAGTTACCAATGCGTTTACCATTGATGGATTTCTGGAAGAACGCAATACGGGTTTAGGTCTGAATATCTTCAACGATGTGCAAGACATTAACGAACGTTTGGGCATTTATGCTTCGTATGCCTATCGGCTGAAAATCAATGACGACATGCATGCGCGTTTTGGTCTTTCGCTCGGTTTTCTCGACAATCGACTTGATTTTTCGCGCGCGGTTGTAAGCGACAACAATGACCCGATGTTGTTTGGTCAGATTCAACGCAAAAGTGCCTTAGATGCGACAGTGGGTGGCATGTTTGCTTGGAAGGATTTGCGCGTTGGTATTTCGGTCCCTCAACTTCTCGGACAACAAGTAAAATACCAAACATACGATACGCGTTCGTTTTACGAATTGAACCGTCATTACATGGGTAGCGTGGGTTATCGTTGGATGTTTAACGAAACCAATCAACTCACCTTAGAACCGACAGCATTGGTGCGTTGGGTTCAAGGTGCACCTGTTCAGTACGATGTAAACGCACAAGTCAACTGGAAAGATTTTGCATGGCTTGGGGTTTCGTACCGCAGCAATTACGCGGTTGGTGCTAATGCGCGCATTCGGTTATGGAATAGCTTGAGCGCAGGTTATGCATACGATTTTATCATCACACCATTGCGTACTTCGGCGGGCATCAGTCATGAATTTATGCTCGGCTATACATTTGGTAAAGTGCAGGCTGCAAGCACGTCTGGTGGTCATGTTCGTGGTAAATACGATTAATCTTCTGATTGCTGGATATGAAACGTTTTCGTTGGATTTTAATGTTGGTGCTTGGAGGATTATTCTTCCTGCAACAAGATGTTTTTGCTCAGACGGGGTCTGAAAAAACAATGATTTCGCACGCGGATCAGTTATTTCAGCAACGCGAGTATGAACAGGCGTTTTCATATTACATGAAGTTGAAAGAACTGCATCCCGATATTTTAATGTACCAGTTTCGTGCGGGAGTGTGTTGTATTTATCAGGGCGATGGCGAACAAGCATTGACACTTCTCAAACCGTGTTATGATAAAGAACCCAATACGGTTGACATCAATTTCTTCCTTGGACGTGCTTATTTGTTGAACGATATGTTTGACGACGCGTTGTTGCAGTTCAATTTGCAATTGGCGAAAGAGACCAATGAAGCAGAAAAAGTGCGTTTGCAGCAATATGTAACAAACTGCATGAGTGGAAAAGAATTGATTGGTAAACAAGCCAACACGTTGATCGAAAATCCGGGTCGTCCACTCAATACGCCAGGCGCCGAGTTTGCACCCATTCTAACCCGCAATGATTCCGTTGTTATTTATACATACAAAGGGCCGTTGAGTACAGGTGGTAAAGATTATACGTTTGGAAAGAAAGATTCGGCAGGTGTTTATTACGAAGATGTTTTTCTGAGTATGAAAGGTCGGAACGGTTGGTTTTTCCCACAAGGATTAAGTCCATCGCTTAACTCAAATGCGCATGATGCATGTACTGCCATTTCAAACGACGGTAAGAAACTATACACGTATCGGAGTTCAAACAAAGATGGTGGCGATATTTATGTTTCCCAAGCGCGTGGCAAAGACTGGACAATTCCAGTTAAACTCAATGGTATCAATTCTCCAGCATGGGAAGGAAGTGTAGCGTTTACACCCGACGGAAAAACGATGTATTTTGCCAGTGATCGTGCAGGTGGTTTTGGAGGAAAAGATATTTATAAAGCGACCCAAATCAATGATTCAGTTTGGGGAAATGTAGAAAATCTTGGTGCTGCCATCAATACAGCACAGGACGAAGATGCTCCAAGTATTTACCCCGACGGAACACGGTTAATTTTTGCTTCGCGCGGACACAACAGCATTGGTGGTTACGATATTTTTGTGAGCGAATTAGCAGATGATTTAAAAAACTGGAAAGCACCAAACAATGTGGGTGTTCCGATCAATAGTACAGCAGACGATATTTACTACACAGTTGCCAGTGATGCAACACGGGCTGCTTTTGCCTCCAATCGTAAAGGCGGTTCGGGGCAAATGGATATTTACTTTGCCGAGCCTGGGCTGCCAGCTAAAGCCAATGAATTAATTTTATTGAAAGGACAAGTAACGCTCGACGCAAAACCTATTGCGGCCATCGTTACGGTTACCTATACAAACAAAGAAATTGTTCAAGGTGATTATAAAAGTAATGCTGAAAATGGTCGCTATGCCATTACGCTTCCACCAGGAGAAGATTACCGTCTCGTCTTCATGATTAGTGGTCAAGAAGAGTATATGCGCACGTATGATGCAACACAAATAAAGAGTTTTACTTCAAATGAAATTAACGTCGAATTTTTTACGGACACATTTAAAATGAAGCATCCTGAAAAATTTGGTGTCATGAGTAAATCCGATTCTACTCGCATTGCCAACGAACAGAAAAAAGACAATCAAATGGTTGGTAAGGATGGCAAAAAAATTAGAATGGTGCGCGATTCTATCGGAAATTTTAAAGTAATGGATGAAGGCTACAAACCCGAACCTGGTTATTATGTTGTTATTGGTTCTTTCAAAAATAAAGATTACGCCAAACGTTTAGAAGCCAAAGAACTTGGTCTTGCCCGTTATCCCAAAATACAACGTGTGTTTAATAGCAAAAATGGGTTCATGTATGTTACTGTTGCCCATCCCGCTACACGCGAAGAAGCAGAAAAAATGATACAAGAAATTCGCCCCGAATATGCGGACGTTTGGATTCAATTATTGGAGTGATTTTCGTGGTCATTTAGAACATATATTGACGAACAATGCCTAGTCCTTGTTCGTCTTTTTTATTTCATCCCATTAGCATGCTAGGCCAGCTCATTGCAAGCGCATTTATCGTTTAGCACTTGCTATTTAAGATGAAGAGCATGCAGGCTGCACCATCGAGGATTAAATCCATTCAAATTGCGTAATTTTGTGCCGCAAATTTTACGCAAAACGCATGATTACTGCCGAAACACCCATACGCTACGACCGAAAATCGTACACCGACGAAAATTTACTGGAGCTTTACCGTGCGGTATTAAAGCCACGCATGATCGAAGATAAAATGCTTGTTCTGCTTCGTCAAGGGCGCATTTCGAAATGGTTTTCGGGCTACGGACAAGAAGGCATTTCGGTTGGTTCGGCAATGGCTATGCATGAAGAGGAATACATTCTTCCCATGCACCGCAATCTCGGTGTTTTTACAGCTCGCAACATTCCGTTGAACCGCTTGTTTGCTCAGTTTCAGGGCAAAATGTCGGGTTATACCAAGGGCCGCGATCGCTCTTTTCACTTCGGTGCAAAAGAATTAAAAATCGTGGGCATGATCTCGCATCTTGGTCCACAACTCGGTATTGCCGATGGTATTGCACTGGCCCATAAAATTAGAAAAGAAGGTCGTGCTACACTTGTATTTACTGGCGATGGCGGCGCGAGCGAAGGCGATTTTCACGAAGCATTGAATACGGCTGCTGTTTGGCAATTGCCCGTAATTTTTGCCATCGAAAATAACCAATGGGGCCTATCAACACCTTCTTCCGAACAGTTTCGCTGCAAACAATTTACGGATAAAGGAATTGGCTATGGCATGGAAGCCATTCAGGTGGATGGCAATAATTTACTCGAAGTGTACGACACGGTGCGCCGCATTGCAAACGATATTCGCGAAAATCCGCGCCCAATCTTGCTCGAATGCGTTACCTTCCGCATGCGTGGACATGAAGAAGCGTCCGGCACCAAATATTATCCCGATGGCTTGCAAGACAAATGGTCTGTCAAAGATCCGGTAAGCAATTACGAAACGTATTTGCGTAGCCTCAATTTACTTGACGACGAAAAAGTAGAAACCATTCGCGCAGCAATCAAAACCGAAATTGATAACGGTCTTGAAACTGCTTTTGCCGAAGAACGTCCAACAGCCGATACACAGCGCGAACTAACCGATTTATACGCGCCGCATCAGTTTACACAAACACTTCCGGCAACAGCAGCAACAAGCGATAAACGCCTCATTGATGCCATCTCCGACGGCTTGCGCCAAGCCATGCAAAAACACCCCAACCTGATTTTGATGGGACAAGACATTGCAGAATATGGCGGCGTATTTAAAATCACCGATGGTTTTCTAGCCGAATTTGGTAAAGAACGCGTACGCAATACACCGCTTTGCGAAGCTGCAATCATTGGTTCTGGTCTTGGCCTTTCTATCAACGGCATGAAAGCCATGGTAGAAATGCAATTTGCCGATTTTGTTACCGAAGGATTTAATCAGATTGTCAATAACCTCGCAAAGATGCATTGGCGTTGGGGACAACATGCCGACGTGGTGGTGCGTATGCCTACGGGCGCAGGCGTAGCGGCTGGACCATTTCATTCGCAATCAAACGAAGCGTGGTTTTTTCATACACCCGGATTGAAAATTGTTTATCCTTCTAACCCGTACGATGCGAAAGGTTTATTGCTTGCCGCTTTTGAAGATCCGAATCCGGTAATGTTCTTTGAACACAAAGCGCTTTACCGCAGCATTTCAGCAACCATTCCAGACGATTATTATACGCTCGAAATTGGTAAAGCAAAAGTGGTGCGCGAAGGAAAAGATTTGTCCATCATCACGTATGGTTATGGTGTGTTGTGGGCCGAAGAAATGATGAAAAAGCATCCCGAAATCGATGCCGAAATCATTGATCTACGCACCTTGCTCCCACTCGATACTGAAACGATTTATACCAGTATTCGCAAAACCGGAAAAGCACTTGTCTTGCATGAAGATTGCTTGACAGGCGGTATTGGTGCAGAAATTGCCGCACGCATCAATCAAGCATGTTTTGAGTATTTAGATGCACCAGTTATCCGTGTTGGAAGTTTAGATACACCCGTTCCGTTTGCTGAAGAATTGGAGAAAAACTTCTTGCCACGCGAACGCTTTGAAACGGAATTGTTGCGTCTGAAAAACTACTAAAACTGTAAACCAATTCCGAATGTTGGTTGCATGCTATTGAAACCATACTGCATGCCCGGACGGAAATGAATGCTCAAATCATCGCTGACATCGAACGATGATAAATGTGCATCAACAACCGCATCAATCACATTTAACGTATAAAGCGCAGCCGAGCCAATAATGCACAAGTCGCGCCAACGCTGATACGTGCGTTTGAGCGTTACTAAATTATCATCTGTAAATGTTGTGTACGGATCAATTGTTGACACATCATCGTCGTAACGATAACGCAAAGCCGTACTGTATTTTTTATAATACTTGTGGTTGAAATAAATACCGTAGCCAAGCCCACCAAGCCCCGCATAAATAATCGGAATTTTCCAATACTTTTTATTGTAGGCTTGTCCCAATCCCGGCAAACACGCACTCATAATCGCAGCCTTTTTCGGATCGCGTGTTACGGGTTTTACCTTTGTTACTTTATTGGTGGAATCAAAAGCAAGTGTTGAATCTTGCTGCGCAAAAGCGGTCATGCACAACAACAACAAGCATGCGCTAAAAACCAGTTTCAGTTTTCGCGAAAAAAATATTGTTGTTTCTAACACCTTCATGGAGTTTAAATATCAAGCGCGTCGAGCAACTTTTCGAGATCTTCTTCACTGGCAAACGGAATCACCAATTTGCCTTCACCTTTTACGTTACTCTTCAATTCGATTTTTGAACTGTATTGTTTCGAGAGGCTTTTGATTTTGTCTTTGTATTTGGCTTCGAGTTCGCCTTGCATATTGCTATGCTTGACACGTGGTTCGATTGATTTTTTATCGCGCGCCAACTCTTCTACATCGCGCACCGAAAGATCTTCGCGGATGATGCGGTTATAAATTTCGAGTTGATCTTTTTCGTTATCGACATTGATCAATGCGCGTGCATGGCCCATGCTGATGGCTTTTTCGCGAATGCCCAATTGCAATTCGACCGGAAGTTTGAGCAAACGCAAATAGTTGGCAACGGTTGAACGTTGCTTACTTACTTTTTCGCTCAATTGTTCTTGTGTCAAATTACACTCGTCGAGCAAACGCTTGTAACTGATCGCAATCTCAATCGCATCTAAATTTTCGCGCTGAATGTTTTCAACCAAAGCCATTTCGAGCATGCTCTGATCGTTGGCAATGCGCACATAAGCGGGAATTGCTTCTAGTCCGGCCAATTGCGATGCACGGAAACGACGTTCGCCCGAAATGAGTTGAAACTTATCGTAACCCATTTTACGTACCGTAACGGGCTGAATGATGCCATGCAGTTTGATGGAATCGGCCA
This sequence comes from Bacteroidota bacterium, assembly GCA_013298545.1. Taxonomy (GTDB): domain Bacteria; phylum Bacteroidota; class Bacteroidia; order Palsa-965; family Palsa-965. The sequence goes on from JAAFIA010000009.1 coordinate 57,387, forward strand.
GTTCTTGAAGTGCTTGCTCTTCAAAATGTGTACGCGGTTGAAACGGGTTAGCTTCAATTTGGCTGACCGGAATATTGGTTACTGCGCCAGCCACCGCACCTATCTCGCCCGACAAGCGATTGGTATTGGTAATATCGGTATTTGCATTTTCGAGCAAGGCGCTGAGTCCTTTGCCGAGTGCGTTACGTTTGTTGCTCATGATCGTGTGTGCGTGCGCGTGAAGAATTGTTTAACATCCGAATCACAACGCGTATGCGTTTTCTAAAATGCGGTTCAGCCCTGCGTAATGTTGATTATTTTTTCTTCGTCATTCATCCGCGTCATGTTGTTTTTCTGCAAAATTTCACGCGCCAGATTGAGGTAATTAATCGCTCCTTTACTTGTTGCATCGTGCATGATAATCGTTTCGCCAAAACTCGGTGCTTCACCCAATTTGGTGTTGCGTTGAATGATGGTATCAAACACCATGGACTGAAAATGAGTTTTCACTTCTTCTACAACCTGATTGCTCAGGCGCAAACGAATATCGTACATCGTGAGCAAAATACCTTCAATAGCCAAATCTGGATTGAGGCGTGTTTGCACAATTTTGATGGTATTGAGGAGTTTGCCCAAACCTTCGAGCGCGAAGTATTCGCACTGCACCGGAATCAAGACAGAATCGGCGGCGCAGAGGGAATTGACGGTAACTAAGCCCAGCGAAGGCGAACAATCGATGATGATAAAATCGTAATCGTTCTTGATTTTTTGAAGCGCGTGCCGCATCATTTTTTCGCGGTTCGGCATGTTGATCATTTCGATTTCGGCACCAACCAAATCAATGTGTGCGGGAAGCAAATCGAGATTGGGTGTGGTTGTTTCGAGAATAATATCGCGCGGCTCTTTCGCCTCAATGATGCACTCGTAAATTCCGGTTTTGATGTTTTTAGGATCGAAACCTACGCCCGAAGTTGCGTTGGCTTGCGGGTCGGCATCGACCAACAAGGTACGGTATTCGAGCACCGCAAAACTGGCGGCAAGATTAATGGCCGAAGTGGTTTTCCCTACTCCGCCTTTTTGATTGGCGACTGCAATGATTTTGCCCATGCCTTGATTGCTGTGTACTATGGTTTATGAATCGTTTCGCCGATTATCGGCAAGATCAGTTGTTTTCCAGTCATGTTGAATTTTTCAATGGCCTCAGCATGATTGATTTTAATGTAACCAAAGGTATCGTAGTGCATGCCAATGATTTTAGTGCAATTGATAAATTCACTTGCAAGAATCGCATTGTCAACACCCATTGTAAAATTATCGCCAATCGGAAGGAATGCAAAATCAATCTGGCGGTATTCGCCAATCAATTTCATCTCCATCGTCAAAGCGGTATCTCCGGCATAATAAAAATTACCTTCTTCGCTTTCAATGATAAAACCCATTGGATTTCCACCATACGTGCCATCGGGAAGGCTACTCGAATGCTGCGCCGCAACACATTTGACTTTTCCAAAATCAAACAGCCATTTACCACCCGTATTCATCGGATGGGTTTTCTCAACACCATTTTTATTGAGCCAAACACTGATTTCCCAAGAACAAACAACCGTTGCTCCGGTACGTTGTGCAATGGCGATGCAGTCAGCGATATGATCAAAATGGCCATGCGATACCAGAATATAATCTGCCGGAACAGCATTCACATCAATGGATGCAGCCAGTTCGTTCTGCGAAATAAACGGGTCAAACAACAAATGCTTGCCTTTTATCTCGACTCCAAAACAGGAATGTCCGTAATAGGTAATTTTCATAGACTTTTATCTTTCCCGACAACAAATAGTAAGATTGCTTGTTACAACAAACGAGCAGTAAAAATACCTTACTTTGTATCCGAAGTCCGGGGGCTTAAATTTCGACCTCGAAGGTACGAAAATTAGCCTTAAACGCCTCGGAGAATTATGAACAGCCGCATGTTCGGCAAGCTAAACACCTGATGATCACAATCATTTCGGGCACAAATCGCCCCAAAAGCAATACCCGTATCGTAGCCCAAACGTATAGTGCCATTTTGACCGAATTGGGGCACGAAAATCAAGTTCTTTCGCTCGAAGATTTACCACGCGATTTTGCGTTCGGCGATCTTTATGGCCAACGCACCGAAACATTCAATGGCCAACTCAACCAGTTCATCATTCCGGTTCAGAAGTTTGTCGTCGTTATGCCTGAGTATAATGGCAGCTTCCCTGGTATTTTGAAACTTTTCTTGGATGCGGTTCATCCCGACCATCTGAAAACAAAAAAAATGGCCCTCGTAGGTGTGTCGGCTGGGCGCGCGGGCAACCTGCGTGGCATTGACCAATTGACCAATGCGCTTCATTATTTACGGGTCAATATTTACCCCAATCACTTGCCTATTTCTATGATTCGTAGCTTGATGAATGAACAAGGACAGTTGACCGAAGAAGCTACTATAAACGCATTAAAAACTCAAGCTGCTGGCTTTGCAGCATTTTAAATCGAACAACTAAATATCATTTCCATGAACAAAATTTTGCTTCCCGCATTGCTCATCTTAGCTGTTTCTTGTAAGCCAAGCGCACAAACCGAAACGGTTAATACAGACAACAATACAACATCCGCAGCACAACAAGAAGTTGTTCGCAATTCCATTCACGATCAGAGTTTTGGTCTGAAAATGATTGATGGAACGCCTCAAGAATTGTCGAAATGGAAAGGCAAAAAAATTCTGCTTGTCAATACAGCATCGGAATGTGGTTTTACACCGCAGTATGAAGATTTACAGAAACTTGCTGCAGCGTACCCCGAAAAACTCGTTGTCATTGGTTTTCCGGCCAATGATTTTGGTGGGCAAGAACCTGGTTCCAATACTGAAATCACCTCATTTTGTAAGAAAAACTATGGTGTAACATTTCCACTTTTCGAGAAAATTTCGGTGAAAGGCGAAACCATGCACCCGCTCTATCAATGGCTGAGCGACCCCAAGAAAAATGGGTGGAATGATAAAGCACCCAATTGGAATTTCTGCAAGTATTTGCTCGATGAAGAAGGTAAATTGGTGAAGTTTTTTCCTTCGCGGGTGAATCCGATGAGTAATGAGATTACGGATTTGTTGAAATAGGTAAATCATTCCCATACATCAAAAGATCACCGATAAATTTTCGGTGATTTTTTTTGCCGTTAAATTTTTCGTGGAATAATTTTTTTGCGCCTTCGCGTTTTTTATGAGTTGGATTGACGATTGGAGTACAATACTCCTGCGGAGGGCTGACGGTTTGGGCGTAGAAATGGAAGTTTTATTATTACTTTTTTGCTTGTCCAAAAAAGTAACCAAAAAAAGACACCACGAATACCAACCGACAATAAAAAATGGCCTGACGATATTGGCCGGTTAGCCATTTTTTAAATGTCGGTTCACACGATTCGTGGACTCCCGCCCGCAGATACTAGCGACATTCGTAGTAGCATGATACTCCTTAGCTGGTGCTCCTATCGCTAGTCCTCTTCCGATCAGCACTAATCCTCGTTTGCAACGAGGACTTTTGAGACGCGCGTTTGTAACGCGCGTTTGATGAATAATTATAACGCGCGTTGCAAACGCGAATCTCGCCCCACCGCGTTGCAAACGCGGTGGAGTTATTACAAATCATTCCCATACATCAAAAGATCACCGATAAATTTTCGGTGATTTTTTTTGCCGTTAAATTTTTCGTGGAATAATTTTTTTGCGCCTTCGCGCTTTTGTTTTTGTGCCAATTCGTCGCTTAAGAAATTACGGATCAATGTGGCAACTTCATTGGCATCAAACGTATAGGGAATGGTAAAACCGGAAACCTCATTCGCTACTTCTGGACTTCCATACACATCGGTTGCTAGCACCGGAATACCAAAACTAATGGCTTCCATCAACGAAACCGGAATGCCTTCTGCTTCGCTCAAGCTTAAAAATAAATGTACAGGTGCTGATGCGTAAAATGATTTAATCTGATCATTAGGCGTAAATCCACGCAATTCTACTTCAATATTTTTAGGCAAATTTTTAATCGCTTCGCGCACTTCGTTTTCGCGATCGCCCCCCGCCCCGAAATGCACCCAACGCACAGGTAAGTCTATGCGCGACAACAATTCAATCATCCGATGAACGCCTTTGCTACGACTAATTTGCGAACACGTTACCAAAACAAAAGGTCCTGTTGCCCGAAATGGATTATCGCCCAAATCATCGACGCCTAAACGGTGTGTTGCAAAATGTGCTGCACGTTGCGGAAATTTTTGCTGCAAATGTTTTGTCCCATGCTCCGAAATCGACCATACGGCATCCGCTTGTTCCATATTAAAATGATGAAACGGCAAAACTTTTGTGCCTTGCGTTTTGACCAAAGCCCAATCGCGGTCATACAAATCAATCGAGTGCGCGCGGCAGATGTAACGCGAAATGACGTTGCGCCGCTTCAACAACCCCAAAATCACAGCCGAATTGTGTACCCAATACGCATAAAAAAAAGTTTCTGCATCGCCCAATTCACGAAGCGTTGCGGCAATTACATCCGCAGAAGCTTGTTGGTGTTTCAGCACACTGCGGTAACGCCACAACTCACGCAAAAACCAAATTTTATCCGAACACCGCACAAATTCATACCACATCACGGAAAACCATTCGCTCCAAGCATGACGCTTTTGGTGAGTCCCTTTTGCAACCAGTGTGTTGATGTCGAGAATTTCAAAATTTTCCGGTATCGGACGTTGTACAGCTTTTTGTTCGTTGGAAAAAACTTCACATGGAATTAAAAAAACACGATCAAAATATTGTGCTAACAATTCCTGTTCGTCGGCCACATACTGCTCCGGCTTTCCGAACGGATAATTTTTGGTGAACAGAAAAAGTACTTTTGGCTTCATGCTTTTTTGCGGGTCAAATCAAGCATTGCAAGATACAATTGTTCAACAATTTTAGTCGCGTCGTGATGTGCCGCAACATATTTTTTTCCTGCTTCGCCGATGTTCGCTAGCATGATCTCGTTCCGCAACAAATCGTCCAGTTTACCTGCAATCACATCCGGCGCATCGTTTGCCACATAGAGGCCACAACCATGCACAGACAGCATGGCATTCGGATCGGAAGCAACAGAAACAACAGGAATGCCCAACTTGGCTGCTTGTAAAAAAGTATTGGCAAAACCTTCGGCAGATGATGTGTTGACGAGTGTTTTACAAAAACGCAAAGTCGCTTCCATCAGTTCTGGTGGCACGTGTTCGATGATGTGCACATGGTTTGGCTTATCGCGTTGGATGTGTTCAAAACGAATGGTTTCTGTTCGGTTGAGCACCATCAAAAAACGGCGCATGGGCAAGCGCTTCGCTACTTCTAAAAATAATTCAGGACGTTTGACATCCGATGTTTTTCCAATCCAAATGGCATCGTACTCATCCATCACCAGCGATGTTCCTGCTTTAACTGCAAGCGAAATCGGATTGAGTAAAAGCATCGCTTTTTTCTGATGGCGTTGCTCCAAAACGTTTGCCTGTACTGGTGTTTGTGCCAAGACAAGCGAAGCAGATGCCAAAACTTCGGTGAGTTCCTCGTGCTTCAGTCCGGTCCATTTCAATAAAAAATCGTCCGAAATCACATCACCACCAAGATCATTATCAGAAGCCAATCCGAAAATAAACGGAATGCCAACCTGCTTGCAATACTGCGCCAGTTCTAAAGCTTCGGGCGACATGCCAAGAATAAGTGCCAGATCGGGCTGAACTGTATTGAATACCTCCGTTGTATCTTGAACCGCATCGGTTTGAAAAACACGATTCAAAATTCGTCTTCCTAAATGTCGTTGCTTTGCCCAATATCCTTCGCTTTTTCTTCGTGGATGTGGCATGGTTGTGATGGCACCAAATTGTTCGATACCCAAACCATGATCGAGTGTAAAAAGGGTAACGTCAATCGCATGATTTTGAGCCAAGCCTTGCACCAGTTGTACCACTCGAATTTCGGCACCACCAAAAATAAAGCGGGTTTGCTTATTCAGTAAAGAATAAGCATCGAGCGAGACTACGAGCAGTTTCAGGCGTTTCGAAACCATTCAACAGTAAGATCAAGTCCTTTGTCGAGTTCGACTACTGGGCGAAAACCAAGAATACGTTTTGCAAGCGAAATATCGGCAAAACTATCGCGAATATCGCCTTTGCGAATAGCGGCATAATTGGGTGCTTCCGAGAATCCAATGCGCTTGGCAAGCAAGGCATAAATCGCATTGAGCGATGTTGTTCCACCAAAAGCAATGTTCATGACGGGAGCATCATGGCCAATATCAGGTTGAATAGCGGCAAGTAAATTGGCATAAATCACATTTTCGACAAATGTAAAATCGCGTGTGTTATTGCCGTCACCAAAAATGGTTGGACGTTCGCCGCGAAGCATGGCTTCAATAAAAAGTGGAATTACTGCGGCATAAGGGCCTTTGATGTTTTGGCGTGGACCAAATACATTAAAATAACGCAAACCGATAACGGACATACCATAAACATCAGCAAAAACTTTTGCATAACGTTCGTTGGTATGTTTGGTAACCGCATACGGTGAAAGCAAACGGCCTGTTTTTTCTTCTTGTTTAGGCATAGTTGCATCATCGCCATACACAGAAGATGATGATGCATAAATAAATCGTTTGGTATTTGCCAAACGCGAAGCATTCAGCATGTTTAGGAAACCATCAATATTAACAGCATTGGTAGCAATCGGATTGTCGATGCTTCGCGGAACGGAGCCAAGCGCAGCTTGATGCAATACAACATCGACTCCGGCCACCGCCTCCCGACACACGGTTTCGTCGCAAATGGATCCTTTGATGAATGTAAACGATGTTGCCGTCTTCAGCAATTCGATGTTGCTTTCAAAGCCTGTAGAAAGATCGTCGAGAACGCGTACTTCTTTTGCGCCAAGTGCCACAAGAGCATGTGCAATGTTGGAACCGATAAATCCGGCTCCACCCGTTACCAAAAAACGCGAGCTGCGAATTGTAACTAATTGTGATGTGGTAAAAAACTGCTCCATAGTCAAACAACAAGCGAATATAAGGTAAATCTCTCGGTGCGTATCAATGTTTTCGCAATCATTCCCGAAGAAAAAACGGTGTTTACATCTGTTTTTAATCCATGATGATCAATCAACAACGTATTTAACGCGTAACGTGTTGCGATTCGTGGCAATGCTTCCGGTGTTACAAAATTGTAATCGGTTGCATGCACATCGAGAAAATGAAATTCATCGTTGCTTGTTGCCGTTACCCAATAATAAAAGATGGGCAAATCGGTACGCAGCATGTATTTGGTACTTTCTGTGGAATTGCACAGCAAACGTACGACTTGTGTTTCTTGACGTTGACGAATGAATTGATTGATCTGTTCGAGTTCATTTTCATACGAAGCACTTTTGGCTTGTGCTTCAAACGCTAACCGCAGCAAGGCATACAAAACGCGTAGGACGCAGTAGAGCAGCACACCCAGCAAGAAACCATCGGGCAAAGCCAATACCGACCAGACGATGAGTGCTGGTAAAACCATTTCGACGTAGCGTTCAGGCTCGCCCAAAAAACGTGTTTTACGCAACGAAGTAGCTAGAAAAATGAGTGCAGCACTAATGCTCAAGAAGGTCCAATTTTTAAAATCACCCAGTAGCGCAAAACCAATCAGGGTGGGAATGAGCAAGGGTAATTCCAACAAGAGAATGATGAGTGGGTTGGTAAAAATATAACGATTGGTAAAAATTTTCCGCAAGGCTTCTGTTTTCGTTTTTGAAGTGCGAAAAAGATGCAAGACGAGGCGCGGAATATCGTTCCATAAATCGCGCCAGATGCTTGGCCGGTAATTGAGGAGTAAGCGTTCGGAAAGGTGTTTATAAAACAATTTCTTATGTCCCAATTGGCCGCGAATGGTTGAGATTGCCATGCTTGGAAATAGGGCGAGGTAAACCAAATATCCGGCTATCGGAAAAAGTAACAACAACGGATCGCGATAAAAAATGCTGAATAGAACAGTGCCAAAAACTAAAAATTGTGTTGCAAATTGACTTGAAAACAAAATCAGAAACGCAAGTAGCGCAAGGCCGCCAGCGAGTCCCCACGAGAAATTTGTTTGCTCCTCAAAAACGAGTGTGAGTGCGGCATACAGATACCCCAACAGCAAACCAATGCCTCGCGCACTCAAGCCCACATTTTTTGCATTGGAGGTATTGTAATGGTATGGCGTGAGTACAAAAAGCAGTTCGGCCAAAAGGCGTTCTTCAAATCCCCAAAATGTGAATGTACTTTTGAATTGAGCTGGAATTTGAAAAATAAAATATACAGCAGCACCGAGTAAAACATTAACCAAAACAGGCATGTAGTTCGATAAAAATGTTTCGGCTTTTTTAGGCAGCCAAGCAATCAAAACATGCAGCAGTTGCGGGTAGCTTTGGGTGTGGGTATTGACAATATTTTCGTGCGAGGTAATGGGTCGTCCACCATTTTTGCGAATGAGTTGGATGAGTAATTGGTGGTAAAAACGATCAGAAGCGGGACGTTTAAAGCGTCGAACGCTAAACGCTGCAAAGAGCGCAGGAAACAACAAAATCAATACAAGAATGAGTTCGCTCATGCCGTGCAAAGATACATATTCAGGATGCAGCTGGTATTAAAAATACAGGTAGTAATCGCGAGTAAGTTCTTTGTATGCTTCGGAATAATGTTGTGCGTTGGCATTGTCCAATTCGATGACGAGTGTTGAATCGGACACTTGGGGTTTGGCTACATATCCAAATTGCATGAGCCAGCGTTTTTCTGCTTTTTCGGGAGTTGTTTTAACGCGCGTGAGGCGTTGCAGATGCAATCCTTTAGCAAGTGCAAGCACGCGTACTTGTTCGGCCTCGCGGGGGGGGAGAATGAGGCAGAACTTTCCTTCTTTATGCAACAACCGATTTACACCGTACACCAATTCTTCAAACGGTAGCGATTCGGTATGGCGCGCGAGGGCGCGTTGCTTTTCACCACCTTTATAAGCATCGGTAAAATATGGCGGATTGCTTACGATCAATTCGTATTGCTGATCATGTTTTTGTGCAAAATCTTGAAACGAGGTTTGATGCACTTCGATGCGGTCGTGCCAAGGCGAATTGCGCACATTCTCACGCGCTTCCATGCAGGAAGGAATATCGATATCAATGGCGTCGATCTTTGCGCCGCTGCGTTGTGCGAGCATGAGGGCAATGACACCCGTGCCGGTACCAATATCCAGAATGCGCCGAACGTTGTATGTCTTTGCCCACGCGCCAAGCAACACAGCATCTGTGCCTACTTTCATGGCACATTGCTCCTGATGGATGGTAAATTGTTTGAATTGAAATGTTTTCGTTGACATAAACCGGCACTCCGGCGCAGAAGGTTCATGGGTTTCATTCTGCTTATACTAAGGTAATTGTTTTTTTAATAGCCCTATCAACAAATTAAAAACCTGTCTAAATTTTATCTTTTCTTGCTGTGTTTCAATTTCTGAAACAAAGCTTCATCTATCAACAAAGCTTCTTGCACGATTTCATATAAAATAGATTCATCTATTTCACTTATTTCGTTCAAATAAATTCCCGCTACTTGTTTACGCCCTCGCGCATCCAACACACCTTGCACATTGGATAATTTTTTTCCTTGCAAAAAAACAAGCTCAACACCTTTCTTTTTGATCGGATTCACATAACATACCCACGACTTGTGATCGTAAAATGGAATTTTGAAACGTAGTTTACACGACATTCCAATTTTAACCGTAAAAAAATGATGCAGAAAAAGATATAAATCGCGCTGTTTGCCTTCGCTATGGTCTATAAAAGATTCGAAGTCTCGCATTGCTGCATTTATTTCTTTTTTACGCGTTCCAAGTTGATTGTATTGGTCGGATCGATGCCCAAATCTTGCACGTTTTTAGATACAATGCGTACCACTTCGTCGTAATACAATGGCACCACCGGCGACTCGTTCACTAAAATTTGATCCATCTGCAAAAACAAATCGCTGCGAATAGAATCGTTGCGTTCGATGAGGCAGCGTTCGTATAAACGGTCAAATTCGGAATGGTTGAAATGGGTATAATTACTTCCTTCTGGACTTTTATTTTTCGAATAAAACAAAGCCATAAAATTTTCAGGATCGGGATAATCACCAATCCATGATTTGCGGAAGAAATTGACTTTGCTATCGGCAACAGCTGTTTTAAAAACGGTTGGTTGCATCACTTCTACTTCCATAGTAATACCCACCGCCGCAAGTTGATTGCGTACAAAATCGGCAATGTCTAAATACTGCGGTGTGGTGCGTAGCGTAATGATGCCCAATCCGTTGCCACCCGGAAAACCAGCCATATCAAGCAATTCGCGCGCGCGGTCGGGATTGTAGGTATATCCACGCAATTTTGTAGCATCATACGCATGTAAACCGGGCGGTAAAAAACCAGCGTTGGCAGGTGTTCCCAAATTGTATCGTAAAAAACGCACCAACTTATCGCGGTCAATTGCAAAATTGATGGCTTGACGCAAATATTTTTTCTGCAAAGGCGAAGATTTTGAGGCTTCTAAATCGGGATCAATCAACATACCGAAATAATCGGTTTTGAGGTAAGGAGTGGTTTGCAGAAAAAAACGATCCTGCATATCGGCTTTCAATTCGCCCGATTTGTCAAGTGTTTTTTCTTTGTTGATGGCATCAATGCCAGAGAGAATATCGAGTTCGCCACTCATAAATTGCAAGAAAGCGGATTCTGCATTTTTAATGAAACTAACCGAAACCACATCGAGATACGGCAAGCGATTGCCTTGTGCATCGAATTTAAAATAGCGTGGATTTTTGGTCATCACCACACGTGTATCCAGTGTCCAATCTTTGAGCATAAACGGACCTGTACCAATGGGGTGAGAACTGAATTTATCGCCGTAATGTGCAACAATCTCGCGGGGAACAACGGAGAAAAATTTCATCGTAAGAATACCGAGAAATGGTGCAAACGGTTTTTTCATGTGGATGATGAATGTACTATCGTTTGGTACATCGAAACCACTTTTGCCATTGGCGGGATCGTGATTGATCACATCGAGCAAGGTTGATGCATTCGAGATCCGTTTATCAAACAAGCGATCAAAGCTGTATGCAAAATCGTCTGATTTGACGCGCCGCCCTTTGCCACCCGGAAAAAGTGGATCATCGTGAAAAACAACATCCGTACGCAAGTGAAACGTATATTCCAATCCATCATCGCTTATGTTCCACGATTTGGCCAAGCAAGGTTGCGGTTGCAGTTCTGGATTCATTTCAACCAAGCCATTATACAATTGGTTGAGCGCGAAATTATTTTCAAACGAACCGGCAGCAGCAGGATCAAGCGAAGTAATATCGCCTAGTTCGTTGAGTTTAAAAATTTGACGGTTATCTTTTTCTTCCGTTTCGCCACCACAATTTAAGGTCATACATGCAATGATCGTCAGCAACACGAGTGGACTAAAAAAAGTGGATTTCGACAGGGTACTTTTCATACAACAAGTTTACCACATCGCTTGCTTGGTTTGGGTTGTTGAAGTAATTCGGTTTTAAACAGGTTTTTCAACAAATAGCCCGTCTTAAAATGCTTATTTTCGAGCATGATTCGGATTCATATTTTCCTACATGTGGCATTTGAAGGCCCAGGCTATATTGCGCAATGGGCTAACGAGCAAGGCCACGCACTCAGCTACACGCGCTGGTTTGAGGGCGACCGTGCGCCCAAAACAAGCGATTACGATTGGCTTGTGATCATGGGTGGGCCAATGAGTATTCACGATACGGACAAGTATAATTGGCTTCAACCGGAACTCAATCACATCAACCGAGCCATCAAACAGGGAAAAATTGTTCTTGGGTTTTGCCTCGGTTCACAATTAATTGCCAAAACACTTGGCGCAACGGTGAGCCGTAATGCAGAAAAAGAAATTGGTTGGCACGAAGTCAGTCTGAGTAAACAGGCACAAAATTTAAAAGCATTTCAAGCCATTCCCGAAAAAATGCAAGTCTTTCATTGGCATGGCGAAACATACACATTACCCGATTCTTCGCTGCCACTTTTTGCAAGCAAAGCAACACCCTTACAAGGTTTTATGTACTGCGACCGTGTCATTGGTTTGCAATTTCATCCCGAAGTGTTGTTGGACGATTTAGAAGCCATGCTTGCAAACGGACAAAGCGAATTGCGCGAACAAGGCGCGTGGATTCAATCCGAGCAAGCCATGCGCGATGGTGTTGCACAATATGCAAGCAATGGGCAATTGTTGCTTTCGCATTTGTTTGGTTTGTTGGGTAAATCGCGTACGAAAACGAGCGAAGAAGAAACCAAACCGAAAAGATATAAATTTGATACAACCAATTTTTTGATCAAAGTGGCCGTGGTTGTTCTGGGTATGTTCCTGTTGCGGCACAGTCGTCCACGTTATCTGGAAATGCATTTCCTCAAAGAAGTGTTAATCGTAACTATTTTAATTGCCATTGCGTATGGCATTTCTTGGCTATTCAAATGTGTAAAAAAATAGCCGATTAATCTTCCAAATCAAGTACAATACGTTCGCTGTATAAAAATTTGGTCTGTATCGATTCGTACGGGCGGTGGATGTAATACACAACGCCATCGCGGATGTGAATGTGCTTGGCATAAATGCTAGAAATTTTAAACGTACCAATTACGTTTCCGGTATTCAAATCTATTTTTTTGAGGTAGGTAAATCCACCACGATCATGGAGTGCATACAATTCGCCAGTATGTTCATCTTGAATCATTTTCCGGCTCCATTCTTTCCAATTTTTCGGATGGTGATACTTGATGGCTGATGAATCAATTGCTTGTCCATTGCGGTTGTAGCGAAATAATTTATCGGCACAATGATCAAACACACAAATGGTATCGTGCACAACAAACATGGGCGCATAAAGCGGTGTGTAATACTGCGATTGTGGAAATCCGGTAATGGTAGCCGCTATGATGCGTTCATCAATTCCTGTTTCGAGCGCCATTTTGCGGGCATACAAACGGTCTTTGGGTTTGAGGTAATCAAATTCCCAATTGTATTGTGCCAGCAGCGGTCCATCGACAATGGTGCGCAATTTAAAAACGGTTGTGTCGCGCGGATTGTAGGTGAAGTAGGAAAACGCAGGATACGCTTTGTGGTAATTAGAAAACAAAATTTTACCGCCAAGTGTATCAATACAGGGCAAAACACGTTCGCAAAAATCGGTGTACGGAAGCGCCATGAGTTGAATGTGCATATCGGCAAAAACATGAATGCGAAATGCGGAATCTTTACACATGACGTTGACATGGCCTTGATAATCGAGGTACAATTCGCGGGCTTCTATGGGAACAGCTACGGCATCAATAATTTTTTGCTGTCTAGTGGCAAGCATGATGCGGGCCGCTTTCAGGCTTTTCTCATACGTGAGTAAAAGCAGTTGTGAGTCATTTACAAACGCATAATCTTCGATAAAAAATTTCCAGTTTCCGATGACGGTATCTGGACCTGATTTTGCCAAGATGGAGGCTTCGGGTAAAATAACCGATTGCTGTTCCATCTTAATATTTAACACCAACGTATCGTTTATACATTGTGCCAAAAGTTGTGGTGTGAGTATTTTTACAACGGTGGCGTAGCCAAAAGAACGATACGAAATTTCAAGCCCAGTTTTCCGAATCGTGGTCAATCCATACTTGCCATTTTTGCCCGAAAGAATTGCTGTTGGCGGTGTTTTTACCACAACCTGTACGCCTTCTAATGGTTTCCCATCTTGCGCAGCAGTAATTTGTCCGCGAATAAAAAGGCATTTTTCCTGCGCATGCATGGATGCGTGAACGATGAGTGCAAAAAATGCAATAAGGAAAAAAGTAAACTGCTTCTTCATACGACTTTATACGAGGACGCAGATTGATTTAAAATTGCACAAGCAGGGTGATACATTTTCAAAAAAAAAATCATTTGGTATATAATTCTACTTTGCCTGCTTTCAATATAAAAACGCCAGCTTGTTCAATGCGCGCATTGAGGATGCTGGTATCTTGCGGAAATTCATAACTTGATTCTTCGAGTGTTTGCAAATGGATATTGCGCAATTCGGGCGATTTAAAATAAATGAGTTTTTCTTGTTTGATCTGCATGCTGTGCAAATCGGTAATGGGAAGCATTTTAATGTATGTTCCAAAAATATCGAATAGAAAAACACCGCGTTTGGGATCGTTGAGCAAGAGGTAATTTTCTTGTTGCATCATAAAATCGGGTTGCATTTCTACGCCTATCAATTGTGCGAGATTGCCCGTGCGACGTTCAATGGCAAGGTTGCGATCGAAGCGCACCAATTCGTAATTGAGTGGATCGTAAATCCAAAGGCCGTTATCGTGCGAAGATGCAGCGAGCGAGGCGTTGGCAAAACCCAACATTTCGAGGCGCACCGGATCGCCATTAGCTGTAAGCGTATTGTCGAGAAACGCAATGCGTGCAAAATCGCGGTTGAACACTAAAATACGAAGTGGATTTGTGGCATCTATGGAAGAAATGGTACCGAACGTTTTATCGCTGTAATTGCGCACGAGCTTACCAGAAGCATCGTATTTATTTAACTCATCATTTTGCGAGAGATAAACATTGCCTAACGGATCGGTGGTCAGTTGCCGAGAGGTCGTATCAATGGTTGCCGTAAGCACTGGCGTACCAGAACGAAAGGCAAACAAGAGAATAACCACAAGAAGAGCAGACCAATTCAATCGCATGAGGTAAAGGTAAGAAGTGAAACGCATCGGCAGAAAAAATTCTACCGATGCGTTTTGTTGTTATTTCAGGTGTTTTTGATAATTGGCGCGGGTACAGTCTTTGACTTTAAATTTCGTGAGCCATTTTTCTTCGGTGAGCAATTGCTTTTGACAGTATGCTTTTACGTGGTCATTGCTGTCGTACGAATAAATACTTTTTCGCTTGATTTTTGCTTCGAGCAAATCGGTCTTGGCAATGGTTTCTTTAAAACTCGCATCGAGAAGTGTAAAAGCTACACGCAAATTTTTATCGGCCATGAGTGCTTTATACGTTTCAGGGTGGTTCGACTCGGCATAATGCAAGTACCAGGCCATAAACAACCGAAATTCATAGTACGCGTTTTGTGTTGCGCGCGCTTGATGCAAGAAGTTATAAGCTTTGCTCGTATCTTTTTCGGAGAGTGCTTTTTGTGCAACCAGAAAACTAGCTTTTGTTCCCGAATGGTATGCCGAAAATTCATCCATCAATCCATAAATTCCAGAAACATTTGCACTCACAATACTTCCTTCAGAAACGTATGTGTTGTATCTGAAAATACTATCAGACGCGCCCGCAGGAACGATTGCCGCAAATTCAGCACTTCGAAATACTTTTTGTTCGGGCACAGCAATCACAATATTATCATCGATGAAATACTGGTTAGTATTAAAACGATGCACGGATTCATGAATCACCGTATTGAAATTTGAATTGAGATAAGCAGCACTCGTATCGCCGTCGTAAGGAACTTCTGCACCATTGACGTAGCTGGTATAATCGCCTGGGCCGTTGTAAAAACTGCGCATGATGTCGGTATAAAATGGCGAATAATTTTCGGCCATGGCGATATAATACTGTTGCGCATAAGCACGACGAAGTTTAAGCTCTTGCGCAGATAAGGATTTGGGCTGAACAACAGCGGGTGTTGGCGGCGAAGGCTTTCCGTTTACATCGAGAATTTCTCCGGTCATCGGATTGTGTGGCCATGCTTCGAGCAATATCGGATCATCGCTTGTTTCTAAAATACTTTTCTTGCCAAACAGTGCTTGTGTACGTGTTTCAAACAAGCCTCTGGGCGTGATGAACATTTTCTTGCGCAGTAAAGGATTGGGGCCGTGCTTCTTTAATGTTGATTTGAGTACAAGGCGTTTGTTGCGGATGACAAATTCGCCAGCATCGCGCGTCGATTTCTTTTTGGTGTAACGGCAATATTCGTATTTACCATTATCAAACAACCGAAGTACGTTGAGGGAATTGGTACCAACCTGATGCGCAAAAACGCGCGATACGGTTGCGGAATCAGAAGTGGCAATCAGTGGTGCGCTTACGAAAAGCAGCAACAAGCCAAGGAGAAGACGAGTACGCATGTGCAGTTGTTTTTAGTAACATGTAGAATCGTTGCATAGGCTTGAATGCGTATTTCTTTTCAAAAGGCAAGAATTGGTCCGTTTTATAGCATAACGCATTGCTTTAATTTTTGTTACGATTTAAATGGTTCATTTTATTGTGTCATCTGTAAAAAAAAAGTGATTCGTTTGAGGTGATTGAGCAAAGGGAATTAATCGTAATTTTACGATCATTAATTTTAAGCTGTTATGGGAGTAACTAAAACAGAAGTATTTTCAGCGCACGATGTGGTGTTGGCCAATTTTGCCAAAGCCCTCGCACATCCCGCCCGCATTGCCATTCTCAAAGTCTTGATGCGTCGGCAAGCTTGTGTTTGTGGCGATATTGTTGATGAAATTCCGTTGGCACAATCCACCATTTCGCAGCATTTGAAAGCACTCAAAGAAGCCGAATTGATACAAGGCGACGTGGAAGGAACAAGCGTGTGTTATTGCTTGAATCCAACAACGTGGAAAAAACTAGGTGTTGATTTATTGGGGTTTGTAGAAGCCATCTCACAATCAAAATCGTGTTGCTAGTGCTCCTATGAAATTTTCTTACAAAAATATTCTTGCCGAATTTTTAGGAACATTCCTCATGGTGTTTTGCGGAACAGGCGCAATCATCATCAACCAAGCATCGAACGGAGCAATCACGCATGCGGGTATTGCCTTTACGTTTGGTGCAGTCGTATTTGCGTTGATTTATACATTTGGCGAAGTTTCGGGCGCACATTTCAATCCAGCCGTAAGCATTGCCTTTGCCTTGTGCAAACGTTTTTCGTGGACACGCGTGCCGGCCTATGTGCTGTCGCAATGCTTGGGGGCACTTGCAGCCTCGTTCCTACTCTATTTGCTTTTTCCTGAAACAAAAACGCTTGGCGAAACGCTTCCTACTGGATCAATTTGGCAAGCGTTTAGTTTAGAACTCCTGCTTACTTTTTTCCTCATGCTTGCGATTCTTCAAGTTTCGTCGGGAGCTACCGAGAAGGGAATTGTTGCGGGTTTGGTTATTGGTGCAGTTGTTGGACTGGAAGCGATGTTTGCTGGGCCAATTTGTGGCGCGTCTATGAATCCCGCGCGCTCACTCGCACCCGCGCTCGTATCCACGCACATACACGATCTTTGGATTTATTTATTGGCACCAGTTTTAGGTGCAGCAATAGCCGTTCCTATACATCAACTATTGAAGGAAAAACGCGTGGAATCGGAAGCATAATGCAAACCGAACTTACCGTTTAAAATAAATGGTAGCGTTGGCGTTGAAAATCTTGAAATCCTTTGTACCCACCTTTGGTGCCGCCAATATTTAAGCGGTAAGCAAGCATCAACTCGTGTGTTCCTGAATGGCCTTTTCGCAAACGGGAAATGCCAATATCGTAGGAATAAATGGCCTGAAAATTATCGAGGAAAACTAATCCGGCCTGAAGTGCAACCGCATCACGCATACGCCAAGCCACGCCTGCCGTGATTTTTTCTTTGTAATGTACACGCAAGTTATAATTGATGGTCATGGGCAAACCAACGACATAAGAAAACAGGATGTTGTTTTCCCAAACATAATCGGGATGGCCATGAAAATTGTATCCTGTAGAAAAATAATAGTGATTGACCCAAGGGATGTTTGCTTGTGTTGTATCTTGAACAAAAAGTTCAGCGCGGTTATTGACAACCTGCATCACTCCCAATCCAAAATGGAAACGGTCGTTGTACAACAAAATACCAGCGGAAACATTGTTGTTTTTATCAAAATTGCTTGAGGCTAGCGGAACAGCGGCATCGGCATAGTGTGTTGTAGCGTTTGCTGTATTGAACGTTGTTTTAGCGCGGTTGTAGCCAATTCCAGCAGAAAATTCAACATCCGGGAAACGCAAGTGATAAGCTGCGGTAAAACCATAATTGAAGCGTTGAATCGGGCCAGTAGCATCTTTGTACATGACACCACCAACACCAATGCGTCCTTTCCAGAGACGGCTGTGCACCGCAATGGTCTGTGTTGTGGGCGCACCGTCAAAGCCCACCCATTGACGGCGGTAATTGATGCGTGCATCGAGATGTCCTTTTGTTCCTGTATAAGCTGGATTAACGACAAATAAATGGGCCGGATACTGCGTGAAATCGGGAAGTTGTTGTGCCTGAAGAGCGAATGAAAACAAGCTTGCAACAAGGCAAAAGAGAATACGGTTCATGGTCATAAGGGCATCAACGAATAATGGTAACTGAACTACGAATGATTTCCGAACCATCGCCCAGATCAAGTGTGAAATAATAGACTCCAGCAGGGAGTTTATCGCCGTAGTTGGTACCGTCCCACGAATTATCATAGCCAGTTTTGGCAAACACCAACTGTCCGGTACGGTCATATACTTCCAAACGGTTATTGGGATACTTAGCAATATTGCCAATAAACCAAATATCGTTTACATAATCTCCATTGGGAGAAAATGTGTTGTAGAGGACAACTTCAGAACTGGGAATAACGATGATGCGAACGGTATCTTCATCGGTACAACCATTGGCATCAACACCATAAACAGTATAAACCGTTGTTACAGGAGGTTCTGCATTGGTTGAAGCTAAATATGGATTGGATGTAAACTGACTGGGTTGCCAAACATACTGCGATGCTCCAGTAGCCGAAATAATGGTTGTTTCGCCTTCGTTAATGGTTGCATCGCCAGAAGCAACAACAACAGGTTTTGGATTCACCGTAACGGTTACTTGATAGTTTTTGGTAGGGCAATTGGGACTAGTAATAACAACACTATAAACCGTTGTCGCCGTAGGTGTAGCAATTGGCCTCGGATCATTCGGATTGTTGAGTGTGGAAACAGGAGTCCAAGAATAATTTACACCACCCGTAAAATCGTTTGCCGCTGCGCCGAGGGTTGCCGATTGTCCCAAGCAAATACTTTGATTCGCGCCAGCATTGTATGCATATACGGGATAAAGATCAACATGAACCGTATCATAAGCGACAGCGCCTGTATCGTCGGTAACTTGGAGCACATACCAATGTGGCGTAGCTGGTTGCGCGATAGGATTGGCAACTGAATTAGAACTCAGATTAATGGGGTTAGCAATCCAGGCATACGTGTAGGGGGGTTGCCCACCTGTTGCAGCAGGAGTACCTCCTAGCACAGCCGTTTGGCCCGGGCAAATTAGAGCATCTACTCCGGCATTGGCAACCAATGATTGCGCCGTGAGCAATTGCGAGGCCGAGCAAGAAAAAAGAAGAGTGAATAAAAACAGGATTCGAGTCACGAGAAAAATTGCTTGGTATGATATACAAAGATAACGATTGAAACGGGACGAAAAAAGCCCTTTTTGCTTAGAGGCTGTTTAAAATTTATTTTTGAGAATTGTTATGATGGATTTTTGTGCCAGACGAGGCGCGTTTTGCAGGCCATAGTAGAACGCCTACGGTCAAAAAACGCAACGAAGTATGGTGCAAAAAGGCGCATAACAAACTCAAAGGATGAAATTTAAACAGGCTCTTACTTAGAAAAAAATTAATGCCGCTTGCCGAAATGTATTCACGTGCGCATCAACAATTGTTTTCAATTCAGGTGAGTAGCCACCGCCCATGCTTACCGCAACTGGAATCCGATTCTGCTTGCATTGTTCAAAAACAAACCGATCTCGGGCTTCGCAACCTTGCAGTGTAATGGCAAGCCGCCCAAGCTTATCCGTTTCGAGAATATCAACACCAGCTTGATAAAAAATAAAGTCGGGTTGCACTTGGTCGATCAGTCGGGGTAGGCTCTCTTGCAACGTTTTTAGATACTGTTTATCGTTACAGCCATCGGGCAGTTCAATGTCTAAATCGGATTGTTCTTTGTGCATGGGATAATTTTTTTCGCCGTGCATACTAAACGTAAATACTTCCGGTTTCGTATGAAAAAGCGATGCCGTGCCGTTTCCTTGATGCACATCGAGATCAACCACCAACATTTTCGATGCTATTTTCTCCTGAAGCAAAACATTAGCGGCAAAAGCAATATCGTTCAACACACAAAATCCTTCTCCACGGTTGGCAAAAGCGTGATGTGTTCCCCCAGCAACATTCAACGCAACGCCTGATTTCAAAGCAGCATACGCACAATCCAATGTACCTTGTAGTATTTGAAATTCACGTTTGACCAATGCTTCACTGAGCGGAAATCCAATTTTCCGAATCTCGGCAGGTGTTAATTTTTGGTATTGCAAACGATCCAAATAATCGCTGGTGTGCGTCCATTGCAATTGATTTAACGGAGCAATTTCAGGACGTTTTAGATCAGACTCGCGCACAATTCCTTCGTAACATAACTGTTCTGGAATCCATTCATATTTCTGCATCGGAAAACGATGGCCTTCGGGCAGTGGCAAAACAAATTCAGGCGACCAAGCGATGTGAAGCATATTGTAAACGTAATTTTTTTAATTCAAAAGCTTTTGTGGTGAAAATACAAATTCCAAATTCCACAGCATCAAATTTAAACAGGCTCTCAGTCTCAAGGCATCGGAACAAAGGGTAAGGCTCTTATAAAAAGAAAACACCCGACACATGCCGGGTGTTTTCAAAAGCGAAAATTGTTTTTAGTATTTGACTAAACGCATCACAGCAATAACACCACGATTCACTTCAATGACTTTGAGCGAATAAATACCGGCTCCTTCAGATTCTGCAATTTTTGCCGACAAAGACGAACGACCAGCTTGTACGCTTCGTTTCTCATCAACGACAACGCGGCCCGTCATGTCTGTGATGACAATTTGTACTTCAGTTGCATCAGGTGTCTGGAAATCGAAATTCACATCACCTGTCGTTGGATTAGGATGCAAATTATCAATCACCATATTGCCCGTGTGGTATTCTAAGTGAATCACATTGGAATAGGTAAACTGCCCATTGAAATCGACTTGTTTGAGGCGATAATAATTACTTCCTTGTTCGGCAAAATAATCGTCAAATACATAATTATGTAATTCCGAAGTAGTGCCACTCCCTTGGATTTCAGCAATCGTATTCCAGTCGCCACCATTTGTAGAACGTTGTACTTCAAAATGATCGTTGTTTATTTCTGAGGCGGTTGACCAATACAAATGGTTGTAATCAGCCGTTGCCTCGCCACGGAAATAAAGCAATTCGATTGGAAGCGGAAGTACAGATTGTGCAATGGCAAACGCCGAAAATCCATTCATGCCCGTACGTGATGTAATAGCAGCGGTACTCGTCCCAACACAGGTACCACTCAATCCCCACGGACCACCTGCTCCAGGAGCTTTGGTAATGGTCCAACCCGCAGCCGCAGCCGCATTGGTATAGCCCTGATTGTAGCACGTCATATCATAATTGCCTGAGGTTGGATTTGCAGAAGCCGTAATGATCCAACATCCATGATTTTCAACATTCAGTGCATTGTAGGTATTGGTTGTACATTCACTCGCCGCAGGACCAATGGGTACAACACCCCAACTAGAGAAAGTACCCAAAAGATCAGGAATAGTTGTGCTCGTTGTAAATGTAATGGTTGCTCGTTCATAGCCCATTGTTGTATGACCAAGCGGAAACTCATAAGCGGCGGCAGCTCCATTGAGGAAGCGGCGGAGATTGCCAATGATATGACTGTTGTTATTTCCAGCAGTACACGAAGCTGGAGAAGTATTGGTTGTTTGTACCTCATTTGCACCGGTTACAATTCTCCCCGATGTCAAGGTCAAGGTACCCGTCGCAATGACCATATTGGTATTGGTTGTCAAATTTGTTCCCGCAGTTTTATTCATCAATACATGATTCAAGTTGAGTGTAGAAGCCCCCTGATTGTATGTTTGAGCACCCGTTCCATTAAATTCAAATGTACTACCAGCAACATTGGTCATGGTTGTACCACCGTTGTTATTAGCAAAGTTCCCTGCAACACGAACATAACGGTTATTGACATCGAGAACGCTCGTTCCATTTGTGGTGGTTAAATTTCCACCTACGTCAACGTTGTTGTTTAGTATTACAGAGCCGCCTGTTTTTGTAACTGTTAAATGTCCAACTTTATCGGCACCAACAAACGAGCCTGTCATATTTTGTACCACAGCAGCATTGTCAAAAACAATGGTTGAAGTAGGCGAACAAACGAGTGAGCCATTATTGATAAAGTCGCCACAAACATGCAATATTGCGCCTGCATTTAAGGTCAAAACTCCACCGGGATTAATGGTCAAGTTGTTGACATAAAAGTTGCCTGCATTGAGTATGGGTTGGTTTGCAGAAGAAGGTAAAACCACAGCACTAATACCACAAGCAGGCGGTACGCAGCCACCCCAGTTTGCGGCTAAAAGCCAAGAAGTATTATTTCCACCCGTCCAAGTAACGGTACTTCCAACAGCGGAATAATTGATGGGCGAAGCACCAAAATTCATGGTAAATCCAGAAGTCGAATTCGAGAAATTACTTACCACGAGCAAATAAACTTCACCAGCAAGCACAGGAATCTGCGTTTCGTATGCAGAATTAAAACCCGGATAAGCCGCAGGAGCGGTATTTACCGTGTTGCTAAAGCATCCTGTAACACCTAATCCGCTATAATTGCACCGCACCGGAGTCGATCCACCAACAGAAGCAATTGCTGCACAAGTAGTAGAACCCACACCAGCAATTTTCCAGATAGCGTAATCATAATCGGTTCCTGCCGTGCTTGGTGCACCGGGCCAATCGTTTGGAATAATATCGAAAGCAAGATTTCCGTTGGCATTAATCGGAATGTTGTACCAAGCCGAACCGCGTTCGCCAGATGTTAGACAAGTACCCGTACCATTGAAATCACAGATATTTCCATACGCTTGGTAGCCGGGGTTTCCAACGGTAATTGACGCTGCACAAACCGGATTTGGCGAACCACAATCTTGACCTGCCGCAGCAGCAAAGCCAACAGCACCATCAACAGCCATCATATCAAACGTTCCTGATAAATTACCAACACCATCGACGACAATGAAATAAGTACTTCCTGCAGTTAAACCAGTGGCTAAAATTTCTGAATTATTATACGTAGAAGTTCCACATGAAGGTGCATTATCGTTACAGGCCACATACGTTAATGAACCACATGTACCCGAATATAATGCCATCTGTGTATTCGTCAATGTTCCAAGTGTTGTCCGAATGCGAAGTTGACCTGATGCCGGACAAACAACCGAATACCAAACTGTATTGATTGTGCCATTTGTCCAACAAGCGGGAGCAGCTGGCTCACTTCCATTACCACTACACGTATTGTCACCAGAGAGATTTACATTTAATGGAAGTGCTGTTGCATTACATGGAAGATCATTGGCTGGACCACCACCAAAACTGGCTATCGCAATATCATAACTAGCACTTGTAGGTGCTGCCCATGTATCCACAACAATGTAATAAGTACCTGCAGCGGGAAGTGTAATTGTTCCTGAAAGTGGATTTGAGCCTCCAAAATTGGCAACGCAAGTTGTACCTACATTTCCAGGACATCCGTTGTAAACCTGAAAACCAATTGAAGTCGTACTCGCATTCGACAAGGTAACACCGATACAAGTAGCACTAGCAACAGTTAAAGCATAAACGCGATCTTCACCCGATTCGTAAAAAGAACCGCAAGATCCTGCACTGGCATTGGTATAGTCATTGCCATAACAAGCGGTTGTTTGTCCAGTGGCACTGTATGGTAGTGTAATGTTAGGTGCTGTGGCACAAACCGTTCCTGCGGGTGCTGATGCGGGTGTGCTAATACTAATATCATAGGGATTGCAAGCTGGTGCAGCGTAAGAATCTAGAATTAAATAATATGTTGTGCCAGCATTAACAGATGCGCAAAGCGATTTATTTCCAATACTTCCTTGTACGTTGGCTATACATGAACCGCCACCCGAACAAACAGCACTCGAAGGGCAACCATCGTATAGCATTAACCCCGTATTTGTTCCCGTAGAAGTTAATGTAACAGTAACATTTCCTGATGTGGCAGGCGTAAATGTATAAATCACATCTTCTCCTGTATAATAGTTGCTGCTACCGCAAATAGTTGTATTGCTTGGCGTTTGATCGTTGATCTTCCCGCAAGTTGTTTGACCTGTTGCTGAATAGGGCAACGCGGCAATATTGGTAACTCCAGTTCCTAATGTACTGACACATGTTGGCCCAACGCTATTTGAGACCAATGAGATATTATCAACGGCAATAGGCGGTTGTGTTCCAACAGACCCATCACACCGAAATGAAAATACCAAGCGTTGTGTCGTTCCAGCCAATGAACAAGGCAATGAAATAGTTGCCGTTTGCCATGTGGCTTGGTTATTATAATTGACACCGATTTGACCTGCGGCCAATTGTGTTCCGGCTACTGGCGTTGTTGCCGTTGGTACAATAAATACACGCAAATAATCACAACAAGATTCCATCACCCCTTTCCAATTAAATGTCAAGGTAATATATGGCTCGCCCGCAGGGAAAGTAACATCGCGGTAAAAATGCTGCACACGAGCAGTACCTACGCCATAGGCATTTGTTGTTCCATTATCATTAGAAATGTATGCCGCTCGAGCACCAGCATTGGTAGTCGCATTACCAACCTGCCATTTGCTTGCTGTTGCATTGCCATTTTGAACAACCGTCCAATTGTTTAAAGCCAATGAATTTCCTGTTTCAAACCCACCATCACCAGTAGGGTTAATCAGCGTAGTTTGTGCTTGTAGCCTCAATCCACACAAAACAAAAAATATAGCTAATGCGATATGTAATTTTTTATACATGCGTTTGTCGTTCACTCGTTAATTATTGTGTGCTTTGGTTCTGATCAACTGGAATGGTTGGCATATCGCAGGCTACAAGTACATCGTTAATTGTTGAGCCAATTTTGATTTCGTAAGCAAATGCTTGTGTATGCATGATGCTTTCTACAAATTGGTCGTCGCTGTGTATATTCCGATCAACACGAAAAAAGAATACATGCAGTTTATCGCAGTAACCGTAATAACGAACACCTCCAGCCGCCACAATTGCCTGTTGAATTGCAGTTGCATTTTTAGTGGTCGATTCTGGAACACGAATAATTAAATCGACATAGTTTGGAGCTAGAAATTGGCTTTCCGAAAGCGGTTTAACCGCGTATGCTGATGATAAATAACCCATGCCGTAAAAAAGCCCGATGGCAATACAAAATGCTCGAATAAGTTTCATTTGTGTCAGGAATTTTTGTTTAGTAGCCACAAGTTAATTGTTGCCACATTCATTCTTACGCAAGAATTTGCAACTTGTTTGCATATAAGACAGAAAGATTTTATCTGCCGATAAACACAGCTAATATTTCGACCATTAAATTTCTCTTGTTACAAGAAAAATCAGAAATCCCAAATCTCTCCAAAAACAAAAGCGTCCCTGATTGCTCAGAGACGCTTTTTAGTAAACTTCGTATGTAAAATTATTCTTCGCGCAGATCAACAATCGCAACGCCAGGATGTGCTTTTACATCAAACGTAAATGTTGCATCTGGCGCATCTTGATTGGCGACAAATGTTTTAACCGCATAAATGGTTTTTGAATTGTCTTTATTGAATAGGGTTGCAGAGACAATCTGTTTTTTCACTTTGTCAATCACCAATTTTACGGTGTGGTAATTCTTTTTATCAGGCTTTTCAGGATACAGCGTGATGATCTGAACCACACGTCCGTTTTGTGTTTCTTCTTTTTCAAATTTGTATTTGAATCCTTTTTCATGGATGGTAAAGATGTTGTTGGGTGATATACCATCTTTCGTTTCCTTATTTGGATCGGGAGCGTTGTCAATGGTTACTTCTTTGTTTTGCTCGCTATACACCCAATTGGTTTTGGTATCGTTGACATACTCTTCGGTGTATAATTTGTCTTTGACCTTGTTTTTCAAAGTCATGCGGTATTTTTTGCCTTTGATAATAATAGAACCTTCTTTCACATCTTTCTGTGCCCCTTTATCAAAGGTGATCGAGAATGTGGCGTTGATGGTTGTATAGGCTTTTGCCGTTTTGCTTACCTCATCGAGAATGGCTTTGGCTTTCGGATCTTGTGCAACTTGTGCAAAGGCGGGCATGCTGATTAGAACAGCACACAAACCAATAGCAATGGATTTGATCGGATTCATGGTAATTGTAGTTAAGGTTTTCATAACAATTCAGATAATTTCAAAAACCGGACCAAAGTTAGAAAACATTGCAATATGTGGTCTTTCAATATTGGTAGATAGTGGTTAGACCGAAGTTCTTTAAGAAAGTTTAACGGTTGGCGCAGCTTCATTTGTTGTTTTATACAGCCTGAAACCACGTTTCTGGTAATTCATCAATGCACTTGGATGATCGTCTGAGCAAGTATGTACCCAAATGCGCTTCAAACTCCATGCACGCGCAAGGCGAATGGCTTCGCTGAGCAAAAAACCACCCAATCCTTTGCCAATAAAATCGGGACTTAAGCCAAAGTATTCGATTTTAACCTCTTGGTTTTTGAGACTCAATTCAAAATAGCCCGCAACCGAGCCATGCCAATAGGCAACAAAGGTTCGCAATTCGGGCCGTTCGGCATAGTTTTCCCAATCTTCCGATGCCCACACCAATTTATCATGCCATTGCCAGTTTTCGCCAACCAATTGATAAAGGAAACGATTCAAACGCCAATTCTTCATCACAGCTTCTTCAACCCGAAAGTTTGGATCTGGATTAATCAAGTGTTCAATGGTATCAGTTTCGGTAATTTCGAGATACCACGTCGTGATTTCAGGCTGCATGGTTTATTCGTGGCTAATAATTTTAACACGGTTAGGATTCGGAACAAAAAGTGTATCAGATAAGACCGTTTCCGTATCGTAACGCAATACTTCAATGTTCAAGTAATCACCATTTTTGTCGTACGTTTTGTAACTATGTAAGTGTCGCTTTTTTTGATTGGTACTCACCACAATATTTTTGTAATTAACCGCATTCAAGTTTCGCGGAATCAAATTCACCCGCACGATTTTATTTTCCGCAATGTTTGTATCGGGTAAGGCTTGGCATTGAAATCCGGTTGTATCGATGTAAGCCATCCAACAAACGGGAATACCTTCCCGCGAATTGGCAAGCATGGTATCGGGAACTTGGAATGGCTCGGCAGTTTGGTTTTTTATATAATTGATGTACCAAAATTGAGTCCCGTTGCAGCGATAATCAACAAAAACAGACGGCCCAATGCAAAATTTGCGGCCCGACAATTTCAAATCACCTTCAGAGGTAGTAACTTCTTTATTCTGGCTTTTATACGCATCTACACGAAAATGAATACTGATATACTTCGTCTGTTTTGCTTTGAGCGCAACTGCATGCAAGAGCTTGATAGCGCGAACTCCCGATTTTTTCGAAGCCCCTGTCAAGCACAACAACGGAAAACAAACAAGTAAAATACGGACTGAAATCAACCAACTCAAACGCATAACTTAATGATCGAGTTTGAGTGTATGCCCCATTTTATCGCGCTTGGTTTGCAGGTAAAGCAAATTGTGTTTGTTTGATTCAATTTCTAAAGCCACATTGTCCACAATTTCTAAACCGTACCCCATCAATCCGGCGCGTTTTTTCGGGTTATTGCTCATCAATCGGATTTTAGAGATGTTGAGATCGCGTAAAATTTGTGCACCAATGCCATAATCGCGCTCATCGGAACCAAAACCAAGTTCGATGTTTGCTTCAACGGTATCGCGGCCTTCTTCTTGCAATTTGTAGGCTTTCAATTTATTCAATAAGCCAATACCGCGGCCTTCTTGATTCATATATACAATCACGCCTTTTCCCTCCTGCTCGATCAATTGCATGGCCTTCTCCAATTGTGGCCCACAATCGCAACGGCACGATCCGAAAATATCGCCGGTGAGGCAAGAACTGTGTACACGCACCAAAACAGGTTCATCTTTTTTCCATTCGCCTTTGTATATGGCTAAATGCTGTTGATTGGTTGGTTCGTGTGTGTAGGCAATCATTTTAAAATCGCCAGCTTGTGTGGGCAAATGCACTTCTACTTCACGACGAATCGTTGTTTCGGTGCGCAAACGGTATTCGATCAGGTCTTTAATCGAAACAATTTTGAGGTTGAATTTTTTAGCAATTTCGAGCAATTGTGGCAACCGCGCCATGGTGCCGTCTTCGTTCATAATTTCGACCAAAACTCCGGCAGGCTCTAATCCTGCCAACCGCGCCAAATCAATCGTAGCTTCGGTATGTCCGGCACGACGTAAAACACCTTCTTTTTTGGCACGAAGCGGAAAAATATGCCCGGGTTTTCCAAATTCTTCGGGCTTGATGTTGGGATCAATTAATGCTTGAACCGTTTTAGAACGATCGTGTGCCGAAATGCCTGTTGTGCAACCATGTCCTTTTAAATCAATCGATACGGTAAACGGCGTTTCGTAAGTAGCCGAATTTTCTTTCACCATCAATTGCAAACCCAATTCATCGGCACGACTTTCGAGAATCGAAGCACAAATTAAGCCGCGTCCATGCGTGGCCATAAAATTGATCACTTCGGGCGTTGCGTTGCGCGCAGCCGTTAAAAAATCGCCTTCATTTTCACGGTCTTCATCATCGACAACAATAATGATTTTGCCAGCTTTGATTTCAGCAATGGCTTCTTCGATGGTATTCAACACACGTTCCATACAGAATTATTTTTGAGGGTACAAAGGTACGAAATGCCTTTGAGTATGCCGTTTTGAAAATCTGTTTCGACAATCAAAATCACGGAAAATCCTGCATAAAAGAGTCGTACAACACCACTTTACTGGCCACGCAGTTTGGATGCCGCAATAATATAGGCTTGTGGGCGCTTCAATTTTTCACGAACAGTTTCCAGATCTTTCTCTGCGGCTTCGTACGAAGGATACAATCCTACAACCGTCATCACATACTTCCCGCTACGAAACTGTCGTGCGTTGGGATAATGCGTTTTGGCCAGTTTCAATTCGTCTTGTACTTCCTGACTTAAAATATCTGTCCCAATCAAAATCGTGAATTGTTTTGCGGCATCCACCTCCAGCGATTTATTCGGTGGAATATTATTATTCACAGGTGGTCTGTTTTGTATTGGAGGCTTCGGATTTTTCGGAATGGGTTTACTAACAGAATCTGTATGTTGCGTAGAATCTTGTACATACGCGTTTGTTTGATTCGCTTCTTGCGGCAATTCGCCATCCCGCTGTGCCAACGCTTGTGTAACCATGAGTTGTTGCTCGTGTGTCAAGGCAATGTAATTGAGTTTCGAGAGCAACTGGAGTTTGGTGGCAATAATTTCAGCATCATCACTTTCAAACGCCTTCATCAGCAAATCCGATTCTTGCTTCATCTTCGTATTCAAAGCCATCGCTCTGTTGTCCATGTGTTTCAAAACACGATCAAAGACAAAACCAAGCGAAGCCGTAATGATGGCTATAATTACCGGATTGGTAAAAAAGGACATCACACTACTTTTGCTTGATTGTTTCTCTTTCAAAACAAGTTCGCGCTCGCGCAATTCAAAATCACGTTCGGCATGCGCTTTTTCAAACGCTAGTTTTTCGCGTTCAAAAAGAATATTGCTTTCGTCTGTCATGGGTTATGCGGTATAAATTTCTACAAATTAAAAATTATTCGGAACAACAACCAAAAAAATAAGAACACCGCTAACGTACATTCAACTTATTATCCAACATGCGTGTGCTGTACCCCTGCACAATGGATTTGACGCGCTTTTCCAAAAGCGGCAATTCTTTAGGCGGAGTAGATATGATATTACGCTTCAACAAACTATCGACACGTAAATCAAACAAGGCATTCGTCTTTTCGCCATCCCACATCAAGAAATAATTGTCGTTCTGAAAATGCCACATTCCGTTGGCATAATACATCCCAAAACGCATTGCCGTTGAATCAAATACCGAATTGCCAAATGCCACAAACGGTTTTGCAATATGCAAATAATCGATCACCGAAGGCATAATGTCTGTATGTTGAACGAGCATTTGGGGGCGGCCCTTCAAACTTCCGTCAGGATGATAAAAAAGAATAGGAACGCGATGTTGACCAATGCTACTTTGGTAAAACGCATCGTGCGCTACAGATGTGTGGTCGGCGGTAATCACAAAAAGTGTTTGTGCAAACCAATCTGTTTTTTTCGCTGTCTCAAAAAAGCGACGCAAGGCATAATCCGAGTACGCGATACACTGTTGCACCTCAATCGGGCCTTTCGGAAATTTGTTTTGATACGCGGATGGTATGCGGTACGGATGATGCGATGTGAGCGTAAAAATTGTTGCAAAAAAAGGCTGTTGAGAAGCATTCATTTTTTGCGCCGAAAATTGCAGAAAGGGCTCATCCCAAATTCCCCAATAACCATCGAAATCAGCTGGATTGGGATACTCGTTTTTTCCGATGTACGTTTCGTAGCCAGCAGATTTTGCAAACACATCAAAATCCAATGTACCATTTTCGCCACCGTGGTAAAAGGTTGTTTGATACCCTTCATTTTTCAATACCGATGCCAAACCGTCAATTGAATTTTCGGCATACGATGAGGTGATAAAATCATTTGGCATCCATGCCGGAAGCGAGGCCGTAATTGCTGGAATGCCTTCGATAGAACGTTTGCCATTGGCAAATCCTGTAAAACATAAACTCTGACCAATGAGGCTATCTAGAAACGGTGTAAAACCTGATTCGGGTTTCAACCCATTCAACGCGCCAATGTGCTCGACCGAGAACCCTTCTAAAATAATAAGCACGACATTTTGCTTTTTTGCGGCCAAGGGAATGCCCAAACTATCGCGACGATCGTATTTTTTCAAAGGCGAAAACACACGTTCGGCTTCTTCAAGCGATTCGAAATAGGTCTGGTGTGTTAGTTGCTTCACGACCACACTAATTAAAATCGAAAGCGACGAATTGGAAACGAGTGGAATGTGTTTTGCTGGAACATAAGCCGCTGCATGCAAGGGCGAAATGGGACGTCTTTGCCAACCACCACGCATGGCGGTCAACATCAAAAAAGCCGTAACTAAAACAGCCGCAATGACTCGAACATAATTGGGTTTTGAAAACGTTTGTGCTACTTGCCAACGCTTGTTTGCAAACCACAGCAGCCAACCAAAAAACAGCCAAATCAGCAACAAGTACCAAAAATCGGCCATAAAACGCGGCAATAAATGCCATACATCATTGCCCGTTCCGATAAAAGCGAATATAGAAACATCCATGCGGCGCATCGTGTATGGAAAATAACCCACATCGATCATATTCGGTGCTAAAAAAATCAGGTTTGAAACCAGAAAAAGAACATTTAAAATCCGTTGTGTCCGGCGTTCTCGGATGAAAGCGAACGGCAGTATAAAAAGTAAAACATACAAGGCATTGGCATAACCAAGTGGTACAAGATCGAAACGAACGCCGATCAAAAGATACTGAAGCAATTCGCCACTAC
Source organism: Bacteroidota bacterium (assembly GCA_013298545.1). Lineage (GTDB taxonomy): Bacteria > Bacteroidota > Bacteroidia > Palsa-965 > Palsa-965. The sequence continues at coordinate 89,035 of JAAFIA010000009.1, forward strand.
CAATATCGGGAAACACACTCGGATTAAAAACGAACAACAGCAGACGGCTAACTACTTGCAAGACTAAAACGAGCAACAATTTCCGAAAGAGTATTCCGAATGTAGCATCTTTTGCAAAATAGGAAGCGAGTTGCTGCAACATGCGTGAACAATAAAAACCGACAGCCTTATTTGGCCGCTTGTTTGGGAATAAGCACAAAAGTCATTTCCTGTTTTTCAGGAAATTTTCGCGCAATGATGCGTATATTTTTATGCGATGTATCGTAAAGCAGACAAGCGTTTTCGGCAGTCTTCTTGGGGCATTTCAACTGCGGAAAACGTTTGCGCAAAGCAATTAAGGCATTGTCGATATTTTGTTGACCAACAACACGCACAAAGACATAAACCAATTCGCCTTCACAAAATTCGTACTCCACACGGGCCGCAACAAATCCATTGAGTTGTAGATTTTCTGCTTTGCGATAATACACCAAGCAGCGCGTAAGCCGAATATACGTTGCTGTATCGTGATAGGAAGAAGACGAATCAAGAATAACTGTTTTGTTTTTCAGTTCGGCAGCATTCATTCCAAAACGCACCCCTTCAATGCCTAAAAAGCCCAAATCTTGCGCCTGAGCAACAGCGCAAAAAACAAAGAAGAGCATCAAAAAAGCAGAAATTTTCCGAATCATAAGAATGCGCGTAAAGATAGTTTTTCTCAGGCACAGAAATTAGCATCGGCATTCATGGGGGAAAGAAATTCAAAAACAAGCACCTAAGGATATTGCCGTAGCATAAAAACAGGCAACGCATCAAGCGAATGTCCTGTAAATAAACTACAAAACACTTTTTTAATTAAAAATAATTACAAACAAAAAACAAGCTATGGCCTAGGAATACACTAGTTTTCAAGGCGTTTTCGTATGTCATAATTGGTCTATTTTTTTGATAAAATAGGTGTTCCAATAAGAAAACATAAGCCTTTCGAAGGTCTGTTGAAAACTCAAATAGTCGTTAGTAATTAAACGTAAAAATAACTTGCATTGTTGAAAATTGCCCTACCTTTGTACTCACAGTAACGCCCGTTACTGTTCTTTGCGGCGGCGGGGTTTAAGGGGTTAGGCCTTGCCGCTGCTTTT
>JAAFIA010000090.1 GCA_013298545.1 Bacteroidota bacterium
GATTAGGATTTGAAATTTGAGTTTTGTTTTTTGGAATTTGCGCCAGCAATCCTATTTTCCGCGCTGGAGCGACTTCATAACGATAGACTGAAATTTGCGCACAAGATTAGGATTTGAAATTTGAGTTTTGTTTTTTGGAATTTGCGCCAGCAGTCATTTTTTCCCCGCCGGAGCGGCTTCATAACGATAGACTGAAATTTGCGCACAAGATTAGGATTTGAAATTTGAGTTTTGTTTTTTGGAATTTGCGCCAGCAGTCATTTTTTCCCCGCAGGAGCGGCTTCATACTTCTCTGTTGCGGCTTCATACCTGTCCGGCTTTTCGTCGGGCTGCTCTACAATTGCTTCGCACTTGTCTGTTGTTATTTTTTCAGCGATAACGGAGTGCCATCTGTAGATTACAACAAGTTACACTTGCATAAATTGCTGGCGAGTGGCGTGTTGAAGAATGATACGTTGTGAGTTTTCTAAAGACTTATTTTGAATACGTTTCACTTTCGTAAAGACAAGATTTACCATCCGTAAATTGCATCGTCAACTGCAACTTAAATTGAGACGGTAATTTTGAAACACATGTCGAATCGAGCCGATAGAAAATTGTTTGAATAAAATACGGTGATTTTTTTCCCAATGTCGTATTAAAAGAATCTCGAAAAGCGTTTAGCGATTTAGGACAAAGTAACTGTTCTGTAAAATCATCTCGAAATTGACAATCAGCAACAGTATCAGAACCGTATATGAAATCTGCTAGATCGATCACTGTGTGTTGCGGTACTTGAATAATTCTAGCCTGAAAAGATTGAATCGTTTGTTTCGACCCAGAAATACCGGGCTGATGAACGGCATAAGCAACATTACCTGAACGGAGTTGCGCATAACTAATTCTACTTTTTAGAACTATACCATAATTAGCTGTCGGAACAAATGAAGTAACTTCTGAAAAACTGAGATATGGAAAAGAATCAGTGCTCGCTTTATTGGTCCAAGTTTTCAAACCATCAACTTTTACAAGTTGTAAAGTCCCCCCTGCAATTCATAATAATCTGGCGAATCGCAACTCCGCACAACCACAAAAAAGAAAAGTACAAAGACAATCAAAAACGCCAAAAATAGTTTGACGAAAAAATTGATTGCTCCATCCATTACTAGTTCACTCCTTATCCTTTAGGCCGCGCATAAGCCACCACATCTTTATCCGTGATCGTTTTATCGCAAAGAATAACCAAGCGCTCTACCACGTTTCTAAACTCACGGATATTACCACTCCAATTTACTTTTTGCAATTCTTTGATGGCCTCCTTCGTCATGCTTTTTGCCGGCATGCCATGCTCTTCGCAAATCATTTTCAAGAAATGCTCCGAAAGCATTGGAATATCTTCTGTGCGCTCGTTGAGTGATGGAACGTGAATGAGAATAACGCCTAAACGGTGGTATAAATCTTCGCGGAAATTTCCTTTCAGAATTTCTTTTTTCAAATCCTTATTCGTTGCCGCAACCACGCGTACATTCACTTTAATTTCTTTGTCGCCACCTACGCGTGTAATTTTATTTTCTTGCAGCGCGCGCAACACTTTGGCTTGCGCCGATAAACTCATATCGCCAATCTCGTCGAGGAAAAGTGTGCCACCTTCGGCCAATTCAAACTTTCCTTTACGTTGTGCCACCGCCGAGGTAAATGCACCCTTCTCGTGGCCAAACAATTCGCTCTCGATCAGTTCCGACGGAATGGCCGCGCAGTTGACTTCGATCAAGGGCGCCGCATTGCGTTGACTTTTTTCGTGCAACCAACGCGCCACCAATTCTTTTCCAGTTCCATTTTCGCCCGTAACCAAAACTCGCGCATCGGTAGGCGCCACGCGTTCAATCATATCTTTGATTTGCGAAATCGCTGCCGAATCGCCAATCATATCAAATGTTTTCGAGATTTTTTTGCGCAAGGTTTTGGTTTCGGTAACCAATTTCGATTTATCGAGCGCATTGCGAATGGTAACCAACAAGCGATTCAAATCAAGCGGCTTTTGAATAAAATCGTATGCCCCTTTTTTCACCGCCTCAACCGCCGTTTCGATGTTGCCATGACCAGAAATCATAATCACCGGCGCATCAACAGCCGCTTCAATCAGTTTGTCGAGTGCTTCCATGCCGTCCATTTTCGGCATTTTAATGTCGCAAAGAATGATGTCGAATTTTTCTTTTTGCGCAAGGGCAAAACCCTCGGCACCATCGCCAGCCTCTTCTACTTTAAAATTTTCATATTCGAGGATTTCGCGAAGTGTGCGACGGATGCTTTTTTCGTCGTCTATAATTAGGATACGAGCCATAAGAAATGTTGAGAGGGCTAAAAGTACAAAAAACGCGCTTGATTCTGCCTCGAATTACGATTCTTCTGGAAAACTAACCGCTTTCGTCAGCCAATTGAGGTAAGCATAGGACATTCCAGTAAGTTCCTCTCGAGGTCTCTTTTTGCGTGTTCGGTTTCGCTGCTGCCAATCGAGCGCCAACAGGGTAGGATAATGAAACGTTGGATTCATCAACCATTTGAAATGCCGTTGCATTAAGGGTAGGGAAGACCCCGGAATATTGGCGATGTCGAATTGCGGTTGCAGCATTTTCAAAACCGCTCGATAGGCTTTTTGATTGTGCGCAACTTGCGCTCGTGTGCCCCAGTTTTTCACCAAATCCATACCCAAATGAAAGGTCAAATGCTTGCGTGTAAACAAGCGAAACTGGGAACCATGCGCAATTAAATTAAACAACAAGGTCGAGTCGAAAAAAGGCAAACCAATGCATACTTCGCTCAAGGTAAATTTAGCAAACAACGAACGGCGAAAAACAAAGGTATCGTACCCATTGTGCAATTCACCTACTTCGGCATACATTGCATCCAAAGCATCGGCAGAGGAGTACCTTCCCGAAATCCGGCGGCGGTTGATCGCAAACGCATCAATTCCTTGATCGAAATACGATGCGCAAGCCGCGTAAAAATGAGGCATCAAGGCAATATCGGAATTGGAATACACAATATAATCGGCGTTTGTTGCTGCCACCCCACGTTCCAGCACATCGTGCAAAAAAGGCAATTTGCGTTTAGCATCAATTTCAGGCAAATCTGCCAGCGAACGTGTTAAAAAAGGAAGTACAGAAAAGCCCGTCGGAACAGCCGCCAGCTCATCGGCAAATACGGCTGCAAAAAAAGATACCTCAACATCCGCCCGCGCATATTCCCGCGCACGGCTCATGCTCGCATAAGTAACCGGCTGAACCCGCGCCAACTCGCTACCCGCAGGCGCTAAAACCGGATTGATGATGTGTGCAATGGAATACAAAATATGCGTCTTGAATGCATTCAAAGAAACGGATTTTTTTGGATACGACCACTGCAGCATCCCTAGTCCTCGTCTGTAACGAGGACTTCCGAGCATCGCGTTTATAATGCGAGTTAGCAACCATCCCTAGTCCTCGTTTGCAACGAGGACTCCCGAGCATCGCGTTTGTAACGCGAATTAGCAATACACTAAAACGCACATTGTTTCCCCAACACAAACGCATAGGATTTGAAAAAGACACTTACCTTTAACACACGAAAAACAACTATGAAAAAGATCATCACCTCCGCCAACGCACCCGCACCCATTGGGCCATACAGCCACGCCACGCTCATCAACGGCATGCTTTTTATTTCTGGCCAAGTGGGCAAAGACCCCGTTTCTGGCCATATCCTCAACGAATCCATCGAAACCGAAACAACCCGCGTGATGGAAAACCTCAAAGGCATTTTGACCGATGCCGGCATGAATTTTTCGCATGTCGCGAAAACAACAATTTTCCTTACCGACTTAACTAATTTTGCCCGCGTCAATGCCGTTTACGGATCGTATTTTGAAGGCGATTTTCCTGCCCGCGAAACCGTTGAAGTCTCGCGCTTGCCACTCGATGTCAATGTCGAAATTTCGATGATTGCCGTGCTCGCATAGCTTTCTGAAAATCAATCGCTCACATCAATGTTGTTCGATTAGTAGTAAATAGTAGTAAACGGAAAGTTTTCGCTATACACAACAGGTTTTTCTTACATTTGCGAAAGCGATCCATTCCTATGCGCAAACTCCTTTTCTTATTTCCCCTGCTCGCACTCTTTGGTAGCAGTTGCAAGGTGCTCAATCCGAACATCATGCTGCAAACCAAGAAAGATTATGTCTTCGATACCCTGCGTACCGATTCTACCCTTGACCGTGAGTATCGCCTTTCTGCCAATGATATTGTTGATTTCCGTTTGTTTGCCAACGACGGTTTTCGCATCATCGACATTTCGTCTAGCCTCAATGCCCAGAATCAAAGCATCTTACAACGCAGCTTTGAATACACCATTGACCCGCTGGGCGATGTTAAACTTCCTATTTTAGGTGTGGTTCACATTGCCGGAATGACGGTGCGTGAAGCCGAAGGCGAACTCGAACGCCGCTATGCCGATTATTACGTCAAACCATTCTCCATCATCCGTGTAGTCAATAAACGTGTCATTGTTTTTCCCGGAAATGCTGGTCAAGCCAAAGTTATTCCATTGCAAAACAACAACACCACCGTCATCGAAGCCTTGGCGCTTGCCGGAGGAATTACCGATAACGGAAAGGCCTACAAAGTCAAACTCATTCGCCAAACAGGCAACCCGCAAAAGCCCAAAATCTACAAACTCGATTTGTCTAAAATTGAAGGCATTGCCGAAGGAAATACCGTTGTTCAGGCTAACGACATTATTTACGTTGAGCCACGCCGCAACCTTAGCCGCGAAACCTTGCGCGAGATTACACCCATTCTCAGTCTCTTCTCCAGCGCACTGACGATTTATTTGCTTGTAACGCGTTAATCGTCTTCTTCAATGCTTCAAGCTCAGGTAAACACAACCGATAGTTTTCAGAGTTACCGCGAACGGTTAACCAATTTTGGATCCGAATTTGAAATCGGACGGTTTCTGTTCATTGCCAAACGATCCATTATTTGGGCTGTTTTGTTTTTTATTCTTGCCGGCTTAGGTGCGTTTCTCTACTTGCGTTACGCCGCGCGCGTCTATGAATCAACGGCTGTTTTGCAAATCAACAACGACAACAACGCCAAGATGTTGAACGTGCAAAACATCTACGAACTCGAAGATCAAAACGACCTCGCCTCAGCCGTAGAAGTTATTCGTTCTAAAGTTTTTATTCAACGGGTCATTGCTAAACTGCCCATGAATGTGAGCTATTATGCTGAAGCAACATTCAAAACCACCGAGTATTACCGCGCTTCTCCTTATACTGTTTCCTATACGTTAAAATCGCCCGATATCTACGGAACACGCTTCAACCTAACATTCAATGAAGCTGCAAACGGAGGAACGCTCACCTATCAATTTCGTGGTGCTACCATCGTTAAAAATTATACCACATCGGCATGGATTGAACTGCCCGAAGCGTCTATTCTCATCAACATCAACAAAGCCGAATTGAAACGACGCTTTGACGAAGGTGGAAAAAAGTACACCTATTACTTTGTGATCAATAATCCCGAAGATATTGCCGATGCCTACAATAAAAAAGTCAATGTTATTCTGCTGAATGAAGCGGCTAAAACATTGCGTATTTCGTTGCACGACGAAAATGCTTTGAAAGCACACGATATTGTGAGCATGCTCGCGCAAGAATTTATTGATTATGACGTAGAACGCCGCAGTCAAAGCGCACAGAAAGCACTTGAGTTTATTGATTCGCAACTCGAATCGGTCTCGCTCAACCTCAAAACATCCGAAGATTCGATTCAGAAATTCCGTTCGCAGCACAACGTACGCGACAACGAAGCCTTGAACAATTTCAACATGAATCGCTTCGGATCGCTCGAAGATCAACTCACCCGTTTGCAACTCGAAGACCGTGTACTCACCGAAATAGACGTACGGCTTTCGCAAGAAGAAGTAGATGTCAAATCGCTCTTGTCTATTGTTGTTGGAACAGAAAGCGAACAAACACTCGCTGTTCCCATGTCGAATTTATACCGCCTCTTGCTTGAGCGCGAAGAAGCCTTGTTTACCGTTACCAGCAACAGCGAAACCATCAAAGCGTATAATTTTCAGATCGACGTACAGAAAAAAATGCTCATTGCCAGTGTACGTTCGCTGCTCACAACCGTGAAAACACGTCGCAAAGCACTCGACGAAAAAGTACGCGAGTACGGTGCCAAATTGCCCAACATGAGCGAGCAAGAAGTGGAGTACATCGGCTTGCAACGCTTGTACAGCATCAACGAAAAATTCTTTACGCTACTGCTCGAAAAGAAAACAGAATACTCCATTTCCGAAGCTGGATTTACGCCCAAACACATGTTGCTCGAAAAAGCAAAAGTGGCACTTATTCCCATCAGTCCATCGCGCAAAACAACTTTGCTAACGGTTATTTTACTCGCTTTATTGGCCAGTATTTTATTGATTATTATTCGTTACATGATGCACGATAAAATCAGTTCCCTGAACGAAATCATGAAACATACACAAGCCTCTGTTAGTGCCTTGGGCTTGATTCCAAAATACAAACAAGATATTCCTGTTTCGCAATTGCTCGTCAATAAAAATCCTAAATCGCTTATTGCCGAAGCTTTCCGTTCGCTCCGCACAAACCTGCAATTCATCTCCAACGAGCCCGGCCCTAAAGTCATGGCCGTTACTTCTACCATTTCGGGTGAAGGAAAAACGTTTGTGGCCATCAACCTCGCTGGAATTATTTCGTACTCAGGAAAAAAAGTCATCATTATCGACTTAGATATGCGTAAGCCGAAAATCCATCTAGGTTTTGATGTGCAGAATACAATCGGGATGAGTACGCTTCTGATCGGCCAAGAAAAATTAGAAAACTGCATTCAACACAGCCAACTCGAAAACCTGCATTTCATCACCGCCGGACCAATTCCGCCCAATCCTTCGGAGTTAATCATCAGCAAACGCATGGAAGCCATTGTACAAGAACTAAAAACCATGTACGATTTGGTGATCATTGACAATCCGCCTGTGGGTTTGGTTACCGATGGTATTGCTACAATTCAAATGGCCGATTATCCAATTTATATTTTCCGTGCCGATTATTCACGTCGTTCTTTTATTCAGATTGTCGATCGTTTGTATAACGAAAATAACATCAAAAAACTTTCTGTGGTTTTGAATGGCGTTGATGTCGATCGCCATACGTATGGTTATACTTATGGCTACGGTTATGGCTATGGTTATGGTTACGGTTATGGGTATTACGACGATCAAGGAAGCTCGGATAAACACCTACCGTGGTACAAAAAAATATTCGGTAAAAAGAAATGAATCTAGAACGCATCGAAACGCACATCGACGGTTTGGTTATTCTCCAACCCCGTATTTTTAATGATGGTCGCGGTTATTTTTACGAATCGTGGAATAAGCAGACATTTCTGCAATGTGGCATTGCGCAAGATTTTGTTCAAGATAACCAATCGCTTTCGCAACAAGGCGTTTTGCGTGGATTACATTTTCAGAAACCGCCATTCGCACAAGCCAAACTGGTGCGTGTGATTCAAGGTGCTGTCTTAGATGTTGCGGTTGATATTCGCAAAAATTCGCCAACGTATGGCCAACATGTAGCCGTAGAATTAACTGGCGAGAACAAAACATTGTTTTACATTCCAGAAGGATTTGCACATGGTTTTTTAACCTTGCAAGACGATACTATTTTTGCCTATAAATGTTCCAATTATTACCACAAAGCTTCGGAAGAGAGTTTGATGTGGAACGATCCTGATTTAAACATTGCTTGGGGCATTGATGCGCCCTTGCTATCTGAAAAAGATTTGGCGGGCTTGCCATTTCGAGGCTACGTTACGGCTTTTGAATAATATGCTCCTACGCTTCTGAAGACTCGGAATGCAACGCGTAGGTATGAGAATCGCGTTTACAACGCGAACAACACCAATCTATAGTGTTTATATTTCACCAGAAGACGAATAACGTTTTTCATTTTTAATTTTGTGCTCGCGTTGTAAACGCGATTCTCGAATGTCCTCGTTTCAAACGAGGACAAGCATAGGTTATCTGAAATACATATTATTAGATGAGTTGATGCTCCTACGCGTTTGCAACGCGTTGGTCCGAGAATCGCGTTTGCAACGCGAACAACACAAATCTATAGCGTTTATATTTCATCAGAAGACGAATAACGTTTTTCATTTTTAATTTTGTGCTCGCGTTTCAAACGAGGACAAGTATATGGCATTGATGCGCCTTTGCTATCTGAAAAAGATTTGGCGGGCTTGGCATTTCGAGGATACGTTACGGCTTTTGAATAAATTCGTTTTCGAATGCTAGAATGTCCTACAATTGAAGGTTTTGGGCATGCGTTGTGTCATGGGAATGGGCCTAGAATAGGACATTTTTGCCTATCTTTGTCGTTCGTTTAAAAGCCGGATGAACAATTACCTCGTTTTAATTTATGCAGGTTTCTTTATTTGCGCAACCGTTTTATCGGTTTTGCTCAATGGCTTGTTTCTTCGTTTTGCGCGAACCTTAGGTATTCGGAACAATGCAGAAGATGTGGTGCGTTGGAGCAGTGCTCAAAAACCATCGCTAGGGGGCATTACGTTTTTTGTTATTTTCCTCTTTGCCAATGCGGCGTACGCCATCTTCTTTCCGCACAAAAACGATTTGTTCGACAAAAGCTTACTCGGTTTGCTTTGTTCGGTTACGGCTGCTTTCCTCATGGGGCTTGGCGATGATGCGTACAATACGAAACCGTTGCTGAAGTTTTTGGTACAGTTGGGCTGCGGTTGGTTGTTGATTGCTACTGGAAATGGTATTCAAATTTTCGGAAACGATGCCCTCAATACCTGTATGACCTTGCTCTGGGTTGTGGGCATCATGAATTCGATCAACATGTTGGATAATATGGATGCGATTACGGCTTGTGTGTCTATTTTTATTTTACTCAATGCGTTAATTGCCATCTATGTAGGCAAAGATTTCAATAACCCACATGTGATTATTTTACTGGGCACGATTGGCGCTTTACTGGGTTTCCTTTTTTACAATTGGCATCCGTCCAAATTATATATGGGCGATACCGGAAGCCAGTTTTTAGGAATTTTGCTCGCGTTTATCGGCATCAAGTATTTCATGAATGCACCCGATTTTGGCGGCAATTATATTCCAAGCAAACAAGTGCTTGTAACGGCACTTGCCTTTATCATTCCAATCACCGATACCACAACGGTTTTCATCAACCGAATTTTGCGCAAGCAATCGCCGTTCGTGGGTGGGAAAGATCATACAACACATCATTTATCGTATCTCGGATTGAGCGATAGTCAAGTTGCTATTGCTTTTTGTGGTATTTCACTCATTTCCATGATGCTGATTTTTTTGGTGCAAGCAACCATCGTGCATTGGAACTGGAATCATATTTTACTTTTTAGTGGCTATATCGCTACGGTTAGCGGAATCCTATTTGGCATTACGCGGTACAACAAAAAGAAAGGACACGATTAGATGGAACAGGTTAAGACATTTCTAAAACGCTGGTACCGCCATCTTTTGGCCTTACCCGTCATGGTGTTGCTCGTTCTCGTGTTTAAAATTTTCAATTCGTCCATCAGCGATCCTGTTTCGGATGAAGATTACCGAAAATTTTTTGCAGCCAATTATAAAGTCTTTGGCATCACCCTTCCGAAAGATTTAAATTTTGCGGGCGAACTTGTTCCGCTCGATGATTTTACGGTGCGCGAATCGCTTGAGCGCGAATTGATGGTGAATACCTACTGGCAATCGCAGACTTTGTTGTTTCATAAAAAATGCAGCCGTTGGTTTCCGGTTATCGAACCCATTCTAAAACGCAATGGCGTGCCCGACGATTTCAAATATGTGGCTTTAATTGAAAGCGGTTTTTCTAACGTTGTTTCGCCACAAAAAGCTACCGGATTCTGGCAATTTATTGAACCAACAGCACGCAATTATGGCTTAGAAATTACAGACGATGTGGACGAACGTTACCATGTAGAAAAAGCAACCGAAGCGGCATGCAAGTATTTCAAAGAAGCGTATGCGAAATATAACAATTGGACCTTGGCGGCTGCGTCGTACAATTTAGGCATGGGCGGTGTTGATAAGCAATTGGAAAAACAACAAGCCAATTCGTACTACAATTTATACCTCAATGAAGAAACATCGCGGTATGTGTTTCGCATTCTTGCCGTAAAAGAAATTATTTCGCGACCCAAAGCGTATGGCTATCAGTTGCGCCCCCGCGATTTGTATCCGCCCATCCCAACCGTGTCTGTCGCTGTTGATTCATCCATCACCGATTTAGCCGCATTTGCTATTAAGAAAGGATCGACCTACAAAATTTTAAAACTCTTGAATCCGTGGTTGCTCAAATCGTCGTTGAATAACCCAGCACGTAAAAAATACATCCTACTTTTTCCCAAGCCCGGTGCAAAATTGTACGGTTTAGACGATCTTGGCGAAACAACCAAACAGGTTGTGGACTCTACACAATTTGTAACGAAAGCGGATCTGAAACAAGATAGTTTAAATCAAAATGCCATTGTGATTTATGTTGCCGTTGCAAACGATACGTGGGAAACCATTGCGAAAAAACACAATCTCGAAAAAGAGAAATTGCTCGAAGCGAATAAATCCATTCGCACACGTGAGCCGAATGCGGGTGAACAAGTGGTGATTCCCGTTCAATAACATTTTAGTGTACTATTTTTTATGAGTAAAACAAAGTCATTGCCCGCCATTGCCGAAAGCGAAAACGAAACACTCGAAGTCATTGGAGCACGTGTACACAACCTACGCGATCTGAGTGTCAGTATTCCGCGCAACAAACTCGTTGTGATTACCGGATTGAGCGGTAGCGGAAAATCGTCGCTTGCGTTTGATACCATTTATGCCGAAGGACAACGACGCTATATCGAAACATTTTCTGCGTATGCGCGTCAGTTTTTGGGCGATCTCGAACGCCCCGATGTGGACAAAATAACAGGCTTGAGTCCGGTTATTTCCATCGAACAAAAAACGGTCAATAAAAATCCGCGCTCTACGGTTGGCACCATTACCGAAATTTATGACTTCATGCGTTTGCTTTACGCACGCGCATCCGATGCGTACTCGTACGTTACTGGCGAACGCATGATTCGGTATTCTGACGATCAGATTATTGATCTCATTCTCACGGATTATATCGGCAAGAAAATTTTAATCCTAGCGCCTGTGGTCAAAGGACGCAAAGGCCATTACCGCGAATTGTTTGAACAGATTCGCAAGCAAGGATTCCTGCGCGCGCGCGTTGATGGAAAAATTATTGAACTCACCGCACGCGTACAACTCGATCGCTACAAAGTACACGATATTGAAATTGTCATTGATCGCATTCAAGTTACCGACGACCGCCAACGCTTGGCCGAAAGTATTCGCCTCGGCATGCGTCACGGAAAAGGATCGATCATGATTGGTGAAGCCGATTCAGAAAACGTACGCCATTTCAGCCGTCATTTGATGTGTCCTACATCGGGCATTTCGTACGACGATCCCGCACCGAATATCTTCTCCTTCAATTCGCCTTATGGCGCATGTCCGAAATGCAACGGATTGGGACACGTACTCGAAATAGACGTAACGAAAATTATTCCCAATACCGGAAAAAGCATCAAAGCGGGCGGTATTGTTCCTATTGGCGAATACCGCAGCTCATGGATTTTTAAACAACTCGATGCGATCGCCGAAAAATATAAATTCAAAATCACCGATCCCATTCGCGACATTCCCGAAGATGCGTTGAACGCAATTCTTTACGGAACAGACGAAATGCTGAAAGTGAAAAACGATGCCAATGGCAGCAGCATGAGTTATGCCTTATCGTTTGAAGGTGTCGTGAATTTTCTCGCCCGTCAAGAACAAGATGGTCCAGCAGGCGCGCAGAAATGGGCGCAAGAATACATGAACGAAGTAGATTGCTCGAAATGTGGAGGAACACGTTTGAAAAAAGAGGCACTCTATTTCAAAGTAGAAGGGAAAAATATTTCGGAATTATCCAACATGGGCTTGCGCGAATTGCAGGTTTGGTTTGACGGTTTAGAAAACCGCATCAGCGATCGGCAACGCACCATTGCGGTTGAAGTATTGAAAGAAATTCGCAACCGCTTACAATTTCTGCTCGATGTGGGCTTGGATTATTTAACGGTAGATCGGAGTTCGAAATCGCTTTCGGGCGGCGAGGCACAACGCATTCGTCTGGCTACACAAATCGGTTCGCAATTGGTTGGTGTTTTGTATATTTTAGATGAGCCAAGCATTGGTCTGCATCAGCGCGACAATGTGCGTTTGATCGAAGCCTTGAAAAATCTCCGCGACATCGGCAATTCGGTTATTGTGGTAGAACACGATAAGGAAATGATTTTAGCCGCAGATCATGTGCTCGATATTGGCCCGCGCGCGGGTGTGCATGGCGGCATGGTGGTTGCGCAAGGAACGCCCGATCAATTGCTCCAATTCGATACGCTTACAGCCGATTACATCACCGGAAAACGAGCAATTCCTATTCCTGCCGAACGTCGCAAAGGAAAAGGAAAATCAATTGTGCTGGATGGCTGCACCGGACACAATTTGCAAAACGTAACGGTTGAACTGCCGCTCGGAAAATTTATTTGTGTAACCGGTGTTTCGGGTTCAGGAAAATCGTCGTTGATTAATGAAACCTTGTACCCGATTCTCAGCAAACATTTTTACCGCAGCGAGCGCAAGCCTTTGCCGTATAAAAAAATTCACGGCCTAGAATACGTCGATAAAGTCATTGACATTGACCAATCGCCGATTGGCCGTACGCCGCGTTCCAATCCGGCTACTTATACCAATGTGTTTTCCGACATCCGCAATCTTTTTTCGGAATTGCCTGAAGCCAAAATTCGGGGTTACAAACCTGGGCGTTTTTCCTTCAACGTAAAAGGAGGTCGCTGCGAAACCTGCCAAGGCGCAGGATTGCGGACCATTGAAATGAATTTTCTGCCCGATGTGTATGTGTTTTGCGAAAGTTGTAACGGCAAACGATACAACCGCGAAACATTGGAAGTACGTTTCAAAGGAAAATCGATCAGCGATGTGTTGAACATGACGATTGATCAAGCGGTTGAATTTTTTGAAAATCATCCATCTATTTTGCAACGCGTGAAAGCCTTGCAGGATGTTGGTTTGGGCTATATCACGCTGGGGCAGCAGAGCACCACACTTTCGGGCGGCGAAGCACAACGGGTAAAATTAGCAACCGAGTTGGCGCGTAAAAGTACAGGCAGTACATTTTACATCCTCGATGAACCAACAACAGGTTTACATTTTGAAGACATCCGAATTTTGCTCGAAGTTTTGCAAAAATTAGTCGATCAAGGCAATACCGTTTTAGTGATTGAACACAACATGGATATTGTCAAAGTGGCCGATCATGTGATTGATTTGGGGCCAGAGGGTGGAAGTGGAGGAGGACACATTCTCACCTACGGAACACCTGAGCAAGTTGCCAAACACAAGACAAGTTTTACGGCAAAATTTTTGCAAGAAGAATTGGTAGCCGCTTTGCAGTAGTTTTCGGTCTTGTACAAAAGACCTGAATGCAGGTAGAAATACCTGATTTGCGTTGAAACGTTCAATTGGCTGATTGGCTTTGAAACATTCGCATTAGTTTTGCGTTATACTTCACAGAACCCAATTAGAAAATTGTATGATCGGCTTACTGATAACTGAAATGTATCCATAAACACAAGTGTTTGTGTATGTACCCCAAATTCGTGTACTTTAGAATTTAATTATGACAAACGAAGAGAAAATCCGTAAGGCATTTGCGGAAAAAGATTGGCATGAAATCAAATCCGGCGATTCATGGCTCATCTTTAAAATCATGTCGGAATTTGTTGAAGGGTTTGAGAAAATGTCGAAAATCGGCCCTTGTGTTTCCATCTTTGGATCTGCACGAACAAAACCCGATCATCCTTATTATCAACTTACCGTAGAGATCGCTGAAAAACTGTGCAAAGAAGGTTACGGTGTCATTACAGGCGGCGGCCCAGGAATTATGGAAGCTGCCAATAAAGGTGCAAAAGCTGGAAATGGTAAATCCGTAGGACTCAATATCCGCTTGCCATTCGAGCAATCGTCCAATATCTACGTCGATCCCGATAAATCCATCAACTTCGATTATTTCTTTGTGCGTAAAACCATTTTCTTGAAATACTCGCAAGGCTTTATTGCTATGCCGGGTGGTTTTGGTACACTCGACGAATTGTTTGAGGCGATGACCTTGGTACAAACTTCCAAGATTGCAAACTTCCCTGTTATTCTGGTCGGTTCTGCATATTGGGGTGGTTTAGTAGATTGGATTCGAACCACCATGTTGGAGAAAGAACACAACATCAATCCGGCTGATTTAAATTTGTTTCATGTTGTTGATACGGCAGATGAAGCAGTTAAAATCATTGATGATTTTTATACACGCTATTTGCTGAAACCGAATTTCTAGTTGTTTTAGACAATCGTTTATATTTTATAAAAGCCTTTGCTGATCTATGTTTCAGCGAAGGCTTTGCTTTTTTTTAGCCTGCTCTTAACATTTTCGTGTTAGTAAATGAAATTTAGCTCCTTCGCAACGCGCGGCTGCTTCGTCTAGTTTTGTTTTGATCACGTACCCATTTTGCTTCATGCAAAGGGTTGTAAAACCTGACGAATGAAACGATTTTGTTTGCTGTCTGTGTCTTGTTTAATCGGTTTGTCTTTTCAAGCCGAGGCACAAACAGCCTCCGAAGTCAAACGTTCGCCGGAGCGCCCGCTCATTGGTCTTGGCGCAGGAATTACCATGTTTCGCGGCGATGTTGGGGCTTCCAAATCGGTTGGTTTGACCAGTTCGTCGCGTGTTTTTTTCAGTGCGCACATCGAACAACGTTTACACAATTGGTTTGGTTTGGAGTTTTGTGGCGTGTATGGAAAACTCGCCAATGCAGAACGATCGCTTTTGCTGAATCGAAATTTTGAATCGTCGTTGATGCAATTTGGTTTGAATGGGTTGATTTATTTCGACAACAATATTTTCATCAAACGCAATAGCGATTTTACGCCGTATCTCGCGCTGGGGGCTTCGTACATGCTTTTTGATCCGTACAGCGATTTGCGCGACGCCAGCAATACACCATATCACTACTGGTCAGATGGCGCAATCCGAGATCAACCCGAAACAACAGGCGATCCATTTACTTCCGT
>JAAFIA010000091.1 GCA_013298545.1 Bacteroidota bacterium
TTTGGCTATTTATCAGGGATTTCGAGCAAGTACGGAACTCAATACGCCTTATCCTATTCTCTTGGATACTGCGGGAACGGCCAATGCGCAAACAGATTATTTATTGTTGCCCGGATTTTTAATGCTTCCCTACGGCCAAGTTTCAACAAACGACACGTTGTTTGCACTTCGTGATTCACTTCTAGAGAATACGGAAAATGTTTTTTTATCCATTCGTCAAGATGCCTGCTATTCGCAGTCGGCCAATACTGATACTTTGACATTATTCATTCACAACATTCTCTTGCATACGTTTGAAGATGATTTAATGCCCTCATTTTCGTTTTATCCCAATCCGGCCAATACATTTATCATGGTGCATGGTATTCCAAATGGAACACCTTTTTGTATATACGATTACAAGCTCTGCGCTTGCAAACGTGGACTAATTTCTGGCGAACCTATTTCTTGTGCCGATTTAGAGTCTGGTGTTTATTTCATTCAAATTGGAGCAACGGTAGAACGCTTCATCATTGTTCGCTGATTGATACAAAAAATCCCTCCAAAAATGAAGGGATTTTAAATTAATAACCGCGCTTATTATCGGCTGTAATTTGGTGCTTCGCGTGTAATCACCACATCGTGCGGATGGCTTTCGCGAATTCCGGCAGATGTAATGCGAATGAATTGTGCTTTTTGTAACGCTTCGATATTGGGTGCGCCGCAATAGCCCATACCTGCGCGCAAGCCACCAATCAATTGATACATGATTTCGTGCAAATTGCCTTTGTAGGGAACGCGACCAGAAATACCTTCAGGAACTAATTTTTTAATGTCGTCTTCCACATCTTGGAAATAACGGTCTTTCGAGCCTTTCTGCATCGCATCGAGCGAACCCATGCCACGGTATGATTTAAACTGGCGGCCTTCGTAAATGATCGTCTCGCCCGGAGATTCTTCGACACCCGCAAAAAGCGAACCCGCCATAATCGTTGATGCGCCTGCTGCAATGGCTTTCGGAATATCGCCTGTAAAACGAATACCGCCATCGGCAATTACTGGAACACCTGTTTTCTTGATTGCATTGGCAACATGATAAACAGCAGAAAGTTGTGGAACACCCACACCCGCAATTACGCGTGTGGTGCAAATAGAGCCAGGTCCAATACCAACTTTTACCGCATCAGCACCCGCTTTCACGAGCATGATGGCCGCATCAGCCGTAGCTACGTTGCCCACAACCACATCGATGTTTGGAAATTGTTTCTTTACTTTTTTCAACATCTCGATCACACCTTTGGAATGACCATGTGCAGTATCAATAATCACCGCATCAACACCTGCTTTCACCAAGGCTTCGCAACGTTCGAGCGTATCGGCTGTAACGCCGAGTGCTGCTGCTACACGCAAACGTCCTAAAGAATCTTTACAGGCTGTTGGGCGTTCTTTAATATTGATGATGTCTTTGTATGTGATGAGGCCAACCAATTTGTTGTTTTTGTCAACAACCGGAAGTTTTTCAATTTTATGTTGTTGCAGAATTTGTTCTGCTTTTTTGAGATCGGTACCTTGACGTGTCGTGATGATATTTTCGGAAGTCATGACTTCGCGCACGGGGCGTTTCATGTTTTTCTCAAAACGCAGGTCGCGGTTGGTGATGATGCCCACGAGTTTGCCGTCTTTGGCAACAACCGGAATGCCACCAATTTTATTTTCTTTCATCAACCGAAGCGCATCGGCAATGAGTGCACCATCTTCGAGTGTAACAGGATCCATGATCATGCCGCTTTCGGAGCGTTTGACACGGCGCACCTGTTCGGCTTGCTGTGCAATGGTCATGTTTTTATGAATAACACCTATTCCACCTTCACGGGCAATAGCAATAGCCAACTCATACTCGGTAACTGTATCCATTGCAGCGGAAACAATAGGCGCGTTGAGCGTGATGTTGCGAGAAAATTTCGTGCGGATATCGACTTCGCGTGGAAGTACTTCAGAATAGGCAGGGACCAAAAGGACATCATCGTATGTGAGTCCTTCGCCGAGGAACTTAACCGGGTCAGTAGCCATAGAACGTTTTTTGAATTTTAGTGCGAATAAAATTCGTGCAAAGGTATCATTTTATGGCTAACGTGATGTAAGAAATCTGCAATCTGCTAAATAATTCTTTGCAAACTCAAACAACAGTTTCTTATTCAAATCAAATTAATGCTTTACAAACTTCATACGCGAAACCGTTCCCCCCACCCCAACCTCCGCTACATACACGCCGCTCGCCAAACCCGCAACTGAAATGTTATTCGCGCTAGAAGTAAACACCAACTTGCCCGATAAATCATAAATCGTTACATAATCCAGCTTTTTAGCGGTTTGTATTTGCAAAAAATCGCTCGTCGGATTCGGGAATAACGAAATGCTTGTCTGCATTGCTGGCGCAGAAACACCCGTAATCGTAGAAATATCTATTGTATAAATACTACGACCAAATGAACCCGCAATGATTTTGGATTGATTGGAATTGAAATGAATATCGAGTACCGCTACAAAAGGCATTCCCGTTCCTAAACGTTGCCAGTTTACGCCACCATCTGTTGTGTAATAAACACCCGCATCGTTGGCAACAAACAAAATATTTTCATCGCCCGGCATTACCAAAATATCATTCACCGCCAATGCCGGAAGATTGCCCGAAACATTCGTCCAAGTTGCCCCATTATCTGTTGTTTTAAAAACCAATGGTGTATTGTCATTAGAACGATAACCACTACGCGTAACATAAGCCGTTGCTAAATTGTTGGGCGATGTGAGTACGCGCGTTACATAATACGAGCTGCTTTGAAACGGTGTAACATCATTCCAATTCACACCATAATCAAGCGAATTCCATACTTTGCCATCAGCCGTTCCGGCATACAAAACATTTTGATCGAGTGGCGACTCATGAATCGTTGTAATGACTTGCACACGCGCCGGACTTTGCGGATCAACCAAAACAGGACTGATATTGGTCGAATTGCCATAAGGCGCACCTGTAATACGCGCTACTTGCTGTCCGCCGTAATATAACGTTGCCGGATTGTGCGCAGAAAGCATATATGGCGTATGCCAAGCATAGAACTGGGCACCATCCATGTTGATGTTTTGCCAATTTCCATTCGGGAAAAAGTCATCAAAAACGATATTGCCGTTTTGTGTTTCTGCATAAACCAAATTGGTGTTGTTGGGCGCATACGTTACTGTAAAACCATCGCCACCAAACAAACGCGTATAATTGTTAAACACTGAAAGATTGCCATACATACTTCCATTGTCTTGAACACCACCCGCATACTCACCCAAATTGTGTGGATTTTCGGTTACCGCATAAAACTGGTTGTTGGGAATATTCTCAATATCCGTCCAATTTGCGCCTCCATCTGAAGTACGGTAAAGACCACCATCTGTACAATAAATATAATTGCTTGAAGAAGCAAAGTGCATCCAATGCCCATCGGCATGCACATCGTATTGCCACCAAGGCGGTGTGTGAAGTGTAAATGTTTGGCCACCATCGGTACTCTTCTGCAAATCGACACCCGGTAAATACAGCACATTGGAATTGTTTGGATCAACATAGATTTTCCCGAAATACCAACCAAAAGAACCGTAACTATTCATATCCACATTGGATTGAATTTGTGTCCATGTAGTTCCTCCATTCGTTGTTTTATATAGACCTGGTGGTGTTGCTCCATCATTTGTCGAATAAGAAGCATACAATACATTTGGACTCGTTTTGCAAATAGCCAAACCAAGACGTTGATGCACATTGCCATTGGGCAAACCACCCGCTAGCTGTGTCCAGTTCTGACCAAAATCTGTCGATTTATACACATACACTTCGGTGCCATACAAAACACTTTGCCTATCTGTTCGCAAGCGGGTAAACGAACTGCAATAAACCGTTGTTGGCAGAGTTGGATCTTGGACCATGTCGATGATTCCGGTACTATCGTTCAAGAAAAGCGTATTGGTAAAAGAAAGACCAGCGTTTACCGTTTTGTACATGCCTCGATTGTTGTCGCGCGCAAAACTATTGCCCATCGTTCCAATCAGCACTTCATTCGTATTGTTTGTATTGAATATAATGCTCGATACAACGTATGTGTTTGACAAGCCTATATAATTCCACGTCAATCCAGCATCGGTACTTTTATACACACCATTTCCGGCATACATCGTTCCACTGATATTCACATCGCCAGTTCCAATCCAGATTTCGTTTGCATTAGATGGATTTATGGCAATGGCTCCGATTGCTTGATATGGAAGCGCATCTGTCATGATATTCCACGTTGCACCATTATCTGTTGTTTTCCAAACACCACCATTGGCACTTCCGGCATACATGATGGAGCTGTTTGTAGGATGAACAGCGAGGCAATTGAATCGTCCACCAATATTGCCCGGCCCTTCCAGTTGCCATGCCGCCATTTGTTGCGAGCGTTGTGTCGAAGCTTGCTGAACCGCCGCATTCAACGCATTACGGTAAGTATTGATTTCAAATGTTGCATTGGGATAAGTTCGTTGCAACATAAATTCTTCATACGGTTCTTCTGGCGATTTTTCCTTGCGCTCGTGTTGGGGTTTATCTGCCTTTTCGGCAACCTGTTCAGAACATCCAAAAGAAAAAGCCATCAGTAGCAATGTACAAATGGCCGAATAAGCAAGGTGTGTATTTTTTTTCATCGCAGCATTTTTTCGGTATAACAATCTGCAGAACTGGTTGCAGAAACAAATCAGCGGTAAATGGTTACGGTTCCTTTGCGGTCAACGAATTGTCCAGAAGCCGTTTTGAATGTCAACGTCCAAACATACACTTCGCCTTCCAAGCGCGTATCGCCATTGCGACCATTCCATCCTTCTGTGCGGTCGTTGGTGTGAAAAATCTGTTGTCCCCAGCGGTTGTAAACATTCAAATCGTAATCAACAATATCCACAAATCCAGTAATCGGTCTCCACGTATCGTTCAATCCATTGATGTTGGGCGTAAACGCATTGGGCACAAAAACCAAGGGCTGTTGCAAAACCAAAATCTCATTTGAGAAACTGCTATCGGCAATTAAATACGGATTGTTTGCTCCTTCATTGGCGCGAATGATGTAGCGAAAGCGACCAATATCAGAAGTGAAATTAGACACATCGTCCACAAATCTATTCGAGCCGCCACCCGTAAATGGAATGGTTGCAACAGGCAAAAATGGTCCTTCGTCAACGCTGCGCAAAACCGTATAATCCATTACGCCACCCAGCCAAAGCGCATAATCATTCCATTCAATTTCGTTGGTGAAATTTTCGGTAGAAACACCTGTGAGTAAAATCGTTTGAGCAATATTGGAGGTAAACGATTCGAGTCCACATGTATTGATGGCAATGAACTTATAGAAATAGCTTTTAACACTTGTTTTAGCCGTAGCATCGATAAATGTAAGTTGGCTGGCGGCTGGTGCGGCTGTGGGAATACTGCCGAGCAGTACCCAAACTCCGGTAAGCGAATCGGCGCGGTAAAAATCGTAACGAATAATATCTGCAGGCGCATCCACTAAAGCAGCAATCGTAACTTGATTGGGCGCCGAAACAGTAGCCGTACGAATGTACTCAAACGTTGGTGCAAGTGGAATATTGGCCAGCAAACACATGACCTGCGAGCGCGAAGTAACTAGACCTGAAACATCAACCGCTTCAATGAAATAGCAATAATTGTTCATGGCAATTAAACCCGTATGCGTAAATGTGCTATCGTTACCAACAGTACTGCCCACAAGCGTCCAAGGTCCATTGTTGAGGCTACTATAAATATTGTAACCGGCCAAACCTGCTGTAAAATTGATGTAATTGTTCCAAATCAAATCAACCGAAGCGCGGCAAAGGTCAATGCTTTGATTAAAATAAATGGTTTGATGTGGCGTAGCGGCTACGCTGACATTGCGACACGAATCGATGGCGGCCACCATATACATTTCAATTTGCAGATCAGCATTAGAAATGGGATTGGTATAGGTTGTATTCGTTTGTCCCCAGACCGTATCAATGGCCGTCCAGATCCCATTGATGTATTGATAAATCACATAACCTTCTACGTCGGAAGAGGAACTCTGCTCCCAGCCCACAACCGCATTGCCGCTCGCATTGACAGAAACGCTATCCATGAGTGGCGTATTGGGCGCAATAATGTCGTTATTGGCACAACCAGCGCGGAGGTTTTGCGCGGGGGCGATTGCCAAAAGAAGAATAATGCCAATACGGATGAAAAGGTTCATTCGTGGGTTTTGTTCAGAATAACAAATATAGGCATTTGAAACAATTTGGCTCATTTTATTGTTCAATTATTGATTTCAAATTTAAGAGCCTGTTTACGCTTGACAAAATTTCATCCGTTGACCCTGCAACCAAAACGTTAAATTCATTATATTGCTTATGTTCAATAATCAATCGACCCTTATTATGCGCATGTTGAAGTTCACGATCCTCGTCTTCCTTTTTTCTACACAGCTGCTTCAAGCGCAAATTGGATGTGCTTATGCGCAACGTGGAATTAGTTCATTTTCACAACAAATCCTTAGAATTGATCCCAATACAGGCAATTTCGATACGTTATCAACACTCAATGGATTTGGCGCAGGCACAACGTCCCTAGCCATCGACTCGGTTAATGGACGTTGTTTTTTTAGTGGTTGGGATACGGCATTTGTACACTATATCTACACCATGAGTTTGAGTTCGGGGCAAATTTTGCAACAACCCGTGGCCGAAGGGCAATACAATTTAGGCGATTTGCAATACAATACTGTAAACGGATTTCTTTATACGCTTACGTCAATTACCACAAACAGCAAGCAGTTGCTTCGCATTGATGCGTTGACTGGAAATTTTGATACGCTTGGGACATATACCGGATTTGGAGGTGGTTCTACTGCCCTAACCATTGATGCTGCCGGAAATCGGGGGTATTTTACGGGTCCTGATTCCGTATTTCAGTTTCGCGTTTACACACTCGATTTGGTTACGGGTTCGCTTATCAATTCTCCTTTAGTCGAAACGCAACGAAATTTTTACGATCCACAATTCAAAGCTAGCAACCAATTGCTTTACACCCATTTTGGAGTTAATTCGGCTGTGAGTATTTTTCTAGAAGTTGATCCACAAACAGGCGATTGCGATACAATTGGAACGGTAACAGGATTTGGAGGAGGAACAACGGCAGCGGTCTTAACCGACAACAACGAATATTTGTTCTTCGGTTTCGATTCGGTTTTCAATCACCGTGTTTATTCGCTTGATTTAACTACTGGTTTGATTTCGATGTGGCCCATTGCCCAAGTGCAAAATGCTGTTGGCGATCCTTCTTACATTTACAAATGTGTCGCGTTTAACTTTAATGGAATTGCCGAAAACGATTTAGACAACCAAGTAAGCGTTTACCCCAACCCAAGCAATACGTTTTTTCAGTTTACCTGGGCAAAAGAAGATCTTGCATTTAAAACATTATCTATATATGATGGTTGTGGAAAAGAAACATACACGACCAACATAAACAGCCGCACAGGTGTTGCGATTGAGGTTTCGGCATGGGATTCGGGAATTTATTTTTATCGTTTAGTTACCGAAAATGGTCAATTCGTTTCCGGAAAATTACTTGTGGACTAAAGTGCTCTTTAACTTAAAAACATCCTGAAACCTACAAAAACGATAGTGTTAGCGGGTTGTTTAAGAAATCTATAATTGATAACGTACGCCAACCGCAAACATACGAGAAAGCACTATCTTTGGGCTTCTCAAAAACTAACTTCTAGTTATGTCATCAACAACAGGCAAAACCGCAACGGTTGATCTTGAATTCAATAAGAATGAAGATGCGATTCGTCTGCTCATTTCAGCAATGGAAAAACGCTTTGAAAAAGTAGCGTTGGGCGGCGGAAAATCACGAATCGAAAAGCAACACGAGCAAGGCAAATTAACCGCGCGCGAGCGCATCGACTATTTGCTCGACAAAGGCAGTGAACGCATCGAAATTGGGGCGTTTGCTGGCGACGATATGTATGCCGAACATGGCGGCTGTCCTGCGGGCGGCGTTGTGGTTATGATTGGCTATGTTAAAGGTCGTCAATGCATTGTGGTGGCCAACGACGCCAC
This sequence comes from Bacteroidota bacterium, assembly GCA_013298545.1. Classification (GTDB taxonomy): domain Bacteria; phylum Bacteroidota; class Bacteroidia; order Palsa-965; family Palsa-965. The sequence continues at coordinate 8,152 of JAAFIA010000091.1, forward strand.
TGTAAAAGCGGGTGCTTGGTTTCCTATTACTGGAAAGAAAAATTTGCGCGCGCAGGAAATTGCCATGGAAAATCGCTTGCCCATCATTTACCTCGTTGATAGTGCTGGTGTGTATTTGCCCATGCAAGATGAAATTTTCCCTGACAAAGAAAATTTCGGGCGTATTTTCCGAAACAACGCCATCATGTCGTCGCAAGGAATTTTACAGATTGCTGCCATCATGGGTTCGTGTGTTGCTGGTGGTGCATACTTGCCCATCATGAGCGATGAAGCTCTGATTGTTGACAAAACCGGATCTATTTTCTTAGCGGGTTCATTCCTCGTCAAAGCTGCGATTGGCGAAACCATCGACAACGAAACACTTGGCGGCGCTACCACACATTGCGAAATTTCGGGCGTTACCGATTATAAATGCAAAGACGATCAAGATTGCCTCGATCGGATTCGTAACATCATGGATAAAGTGGGAAGTTTTGAAAAGGCCGGTTTTGACCGTGCTGCAGCTAAAGCTCCGAAACTCGATCCCAAAGAAATTCTCGGCATCCTTCCCGATACCCGCGACAAAGCCTACGAAATGCGTGAGATTATCAATCGCCTTATTGATGATTCCTCCTTCGAAGAATATAAAGAACTTTATGGCCAATCCATTCTCTGCGGCCTCGCGCGGATTGATGGCTGGGCGGTTGGTATTGTGGCCAATCAGCGCAAAGTCGTGAAAAGCAAAAAAGGTGAAATGCAATTTGGCGGTGTCATTTATTCCGACTCAGCCGACAAAGCAGCCCGTTTTATCATGAACTGCAACCAGAAAAAAATTCCATTAGTTTTCTTACAAGACGTAACTGGATTTATGGTTGGCTCGCGCTCCGAACAAGGTGGAATCATCAAAGACGGCGCGAAACTCGTAAATGCCATGAGCAATTCGGTTGTTCCAAAATTTACCATCGTGATTGGAAATTCGTATGGCGCAGGAAATTACGCCATGTGCGGAAAAGCATACGATCCGCGTTTAATTGTGGGATGGCCAACGGCACAAATGGCTGTTATGGGTGGTTCGCAAGCAGCTAAAACACTCTTGCAAATTCAAGTGAGCAGCCTCAAAGCACAAGGCAAAGCCGAGATTACAAAAGAAGAAGAAAACGAATTGCTTGATAAAATCACGCAACGTTACAATGCGCAAATGTCGCCATATTATGCTGCCGCACGTTTGTGGCTCGATGCCATCATCCACCCGCTCGATACGCGTAAATGGATTTCGATGGGTATTGAAGCCGCTAACCATGCACCACTCACCCGCCCTTACAATGTTGGTGTTATTCAAAGCTAATCACACATACTAAATTCCTGACATGAAATTACCAAACCTCTCTACCCGCGCTCCAAAAGGCTTAGACAAAGAAAAAACCAAAGCAGAAACACAAAAATTAGTTGCCAAAATTGGGGAACTACAAAATGTGCTTTATGCTTCTCAAAAACACAGTCTGCTTGTGGTTTTGCAAGGACTCGACGCTTCAGGAAAAGATGGGTTGGTAAAAACCGTTTTTTATGGCATCAATCCGTTGGGCTGTACTGTTAAATCATTCAAAGCACCAACCGAAGTAGAACGCAATCACGATTTTTTGTGGCGGGTGCATCAAGCAACACCTGAAAAAGGAATGATTCAAATTTTTAACCGCTCACATTATGAAGACGTACTTGTGCCGCGCGTTGAAAAATGGATCGATGACAAAACCGTGAAAAATCGGTTTACCCACATCAATAACTTCGAGAAATTGTTGAGCGACAACGGAACAATTATTCTTAAATTCTACTTACACATTTCAAAAGCAGAACAAAAAGAACGCCTCTTCGAACGCAAAACACATCCCGAAAAATACTGGAAACACAACGACGGCGATTGGGAAACTCGCAAAAAATGGGATGCTTACATGGAAGCGTACGAAGATATTTTCAAGCATTGCAATACGCCTGAATGGACGCTTGTTCCTGCCGATCAAAATTGGTACAAAGAATACATTGTTGCTAAAAAAATTGTCACCACACTCGAAGCCTTGAAACTCAGTTTCCCTAAACCGCCCAAAGCAGCGAAGTAATTTTTGGAATGAAAAAAATCATCACTCAAATTGCTGCTGCTCACGCTGTACTTGGGCTTGCGTGGCTTATTCTTCAGTTTATACTAAACTGGTTTGATATGGGCTTGGATCCTGAACTTGTTCAGTATGCAAACATTGCAGCTTTACTGAGCGGTTGTGTTTTTTTACTGATCACCGGAAAAACGTTTCAGCATAAAACGCAACGCCTTGTTTTTCTCATCACGTTTGGTTTATTCATAATCACGGTTATCATGCAAGCCCTTCGTTTGGCCGACATCATTGATGTTGTTGGTGTGATGTGGATGATGACGGGCGCTTTGACCATTTTCGGGTTGGGTTATCTTTTCAATTTCGTCATTCGCCCGCACAAAACGATGATCGATGTGCTGAAGGCGTTTTGGGTTGTTACAGCGGCATGTGGTTTTTTAATTTTTAGAAAAGTTGGTATTCCTTATACAGTAATTGCGCTTGTGGTTTCGTACCTGATTTTTTTTGTGTTGATGAGTATTTGCTTGTACCAATATTATTTTCGTCGCAAATGAAACGGCAAAACATTTCTTCTGGAGCGCCGTGGGAAGCTGTGGTTGGCTATTCGCGGGCGGTGCGCGTTGGCAATTGCATCGAAGTTTCGGGTACTACCGCCGTTGAAAACGGACAGGTTATTGCCCCTAACGATATGTATGCTCAAACGCATTTCATTTTAGAAAAAATTGCGCGCGCATTAATCGAAGCAGGTGCATCGTTAGAACATGTCGTTCGCACACGCATGTATGTAACCGATATTTCTAAATGGGAAGAAGCCGGAAAAGCCCACGGCGAATTTTTTGGCACCATTCGTCCGGCCACAACGATGGTTGAAGTCAAAGCCTTGATTGATCCGCAGATGTTGATTGAAATTGAAGCTACGGCTTTGTTAGATTAGTTTATCCTTCCGACTTGTCAACAATAAGCAGCGGAAAACATGCGTTTTAAGGATGTAAATGCAGAAATCGCCTTTCCTATCTTTCGTGCGGCAAATACATCAACCTAATGAAACGTCTTTTAATTTTCGCTTTTGTACTCTGTTCCATCTCCGCATCGGCTAGTTTTTTTCAAGGCTGGGGCATTATGGCTGGCGTAACTTACTCCCGTCAATACTGGGTTTATCCGCAACTCGATTCTAAAATTAAGACCAAGTATATATTGCGTTACAATGCCGAGATTTTTGGCGAGTTTGGCAACCATCCCACGTTTCGTTGGGTAACCGAATTGCAGTACAACATGAAAGGCGCAAAATACGATGCGGGCGGCGGCATGGTCAAATACAAAAACGATTATGCGGCTTGGAACAATTATTTAATGATTCGCAAAGAGTTATTTTCCATCATTCCATACCTTAAAATTGGGCCACGCTTAGAATACGTTTGGAAAAGCGATCAAAGCTTCAATCAATTTCACGCCACCGCTTCTGCTGGTGCAGGTGTTGAATTTGTAGCTTTTGGTCCGGTGAAGTTTTTGACCGAATTTCATTGGGTTCCAGACCTTACGAAATCAAACAATGCCAACAACGAAATTGTAGAGATTAGCCAACATGCATACGAATTGCGGGTAGGATTGAAATTTGCTTTTGGCGGCGGTGGCGAGAGTTGTCCGCCCGTTTATAAATAACCGCACAAAATCGGTATTCTATTTGTTTTTCGTTTTTTTATAAAAAACGTATTACAAACACCTATTCTTCTTATTTTTGGATCAACTAAAGCATTCCGAACCTTGTCTCACGACAAGGTTTTTCATTCTCACAACGGACCATGAGTAACGATCACACCGAAGAGCCGGTAAAGCCGGAAGTAACCGAAACACCTGTTTCTGTTGCAGCAAACGCTGTTTCTGAAAATCAGCAAACCACCGAAACGCAAGCAGAAGAATCTGAAACGCACGACGAACTTGTGCTGCAGGAAGATTTATCGGGCTTGAGTCAGACCGACTTGCTTCAACGCATGGAAACTGCGGTTGCACACGAAGACACCGAAGCACAACGCCATGTTATTCGGCAACTAAAAGAAGTTTTTCGCGCGCATGCCAACGAAGAACTCGAAGCCAAACGCCGCGCACACGAAGCCACCAAAGAGGACGAAAATGACCTCTTTGAACCTGCTCCTAACGCGGAATCAGAGCGCTTCGAAGAACTCTTGCGTGGATGGAATCAAAAACGTTCTGAGCAACGCCGCAAAGCCGAAGTCGAACAGAAGAAAAATTTAGGCATCAAATACGCCCTCATCGAGGAACTCAAAACACTTGCCGAAAGCAGCGAAAGCATGCAGAAAGCATTTGATAAATTCCACGATATTCAAGAACGTTGGCGTAAAGTTGGACCTGTTCCACAAGCCAATGTCAACGAATTGCGTCAAAACTGGAATCACCACAATGCACGCTTTTTCGATGTTGTGAAAATTGGTCGCGAACTCCGCGAACTCGATCATAAAAAGAACCTCGAACTCAAAACAGAACTCTGCGAAAAAGCAGAAATGCTTGCCGACGAACCTTCTATCAAAAAAGCCCTCGATCGTTTGCATCAATTGCACGAACAATGGAAAGAGATTGGGCCGTCTTCAAAAGATACCAACGAAACGATTTGGGATCGTTTTAAATTAGCTTCCGACAAAGTTCACGAGCGCAAACACGTTTGGCTTGAAGATCAGCGCGAATCGCAAAAAGAAAACCTGACGCAAAAACTTACCCTTTGCGATCAGATGGAAAGTTTTGCAACACAAACATACGATTCGCACAAAGGCTGGCAAGAAGCCAATGCACAAGCGGAAACCATGTTTGAGGCGTGGAAAAAAATCGGTTTCGTTCCGAAAGAAGATGATGGCAAAACCTGGAAACGATTCAAAGATGCCCGTCAAAACTTTTTCCGTAACCGCGAAGCATTCTACGCCAAACAGCGCGACGAATCGCGAAACAATTACAACGATAAATTAAAAATCTGCGAACAGGCCGAAGCACTCAGCACAAGCACCGATTGGAAAAACACGGCCAATCAGCTCAAGCGTTTGCAAGACGACTGGAAAAAAACAGGTCCGATTCCACGCAAGCAAGCCGATAAATTGTGGCTCCGTTTCAAAGCGGCTGCGGATACCTATTTCAATAACCGCAATGCGTTTTATGCCGAAGCCGATGCCGCCCTCAAATCGCGCGCAGAAGCCCGTACCACATTCATTGCAACACTCGAAACGGTTGAATTGACCGACGATCTGAAAGCAAACTTGGACAAAGTACGCAGCTTGCAGGAAGAATGGAACGGCATGGGCGAAATGCCCCGCAACGACCGCGAAAAATTAGAACGCAGTTTCCAAACAGCCATGCATAAACTCATGGATCGCGTGAAAGAAAAATCGGGTGCCGATAGCGGACAATTAGAAAAACTCCGCTACGAACAACTCGCCAATTCAGCCCAAGGGCGCGATCAATTGCGCGATGAGCGTACACGCCTGCAAGAGAAAATTAAAAAACTGCAAGCCGAAGTCAATACCCTCGAGACCAATTTGGGCTTCTTCGGAAAATCGAAAGGCGCATCTGGATTGGTTGCTGAATACGAGCAAAAACTCACTGCGGGCAAAGCAGAAATTGAACAATTGAAAGCGAAGTTGAAACGCATTCCGCGTCCAGAATAAGTAGAAAAAGTAGTTACAAAAAAGAGGCTGTCTCAAAAGTCGAGAGCAGCCTCTTTTTATTTGGATACCTGCCTGAGAAGTTTTCGTTTAAGCGATTCTCAGGGCTTTCATTTTACTTTTGATACAACCTCTTTTTGCATGCTAACATATTTAAAATTGCATCTACTCCATCACTCAACACAAAATTTTCCCGTTGTTATAAACCCTGCTTTTGTTTGTGCACGATAAAAATACATGCCAGAAGCCAATGCCCCGAATTCCAATTGAATGGTATTGCCTGAAATGGAAACTTCTGCAGGAACAATTTCTCCCGAAACAGCAGTTAAAACAACCTGTGTCTGCTCGTCGAGCAACTGCGAGCATGTAATACTCGTTTGCTTTTGCGCAGGATTGGGAAAAACAGCACTTTGAAATGTTTGATCGGATTCTCCAATACCAATAATCTCGCTGCCTTTAAATATCTCGAATGCAAATACATCATTCGGAATAATCGTATCGTTCGTTAGTTGTCCCGTACCTGAGGCTACCGTGAATAAATGAAAATTGATGGGATCATTTGCTGCCGGGCCAGCAAAAATATAATCACCCGTTATGGGATTGAAAACAGAAGACGGAATGAGCATTCCTAACGCATTGGGGAGCGGATACGAAAAAACAGCCAAACCGGTTGCAGGATTGATACCTGTAAAACTAGGAACTGGATTAGACTCCAAGCAAATTACCAAACCGAGTGCTTGGCTAAACTCATTTCCAGATGTCGAAGTGGAAGTAAATGGATCACTAATGATTGCGCCCGTGATAATGTCAATAGAATACATGCGCATGACATTACCTGTATCTGTTGTGTACGCTCCGTTAAAAATATAACGCCCAAGTGTAGCATCAGTTACGCCTGAAGTTGAAGCAACTGTACCAACTTGTGGAAGCGTATCAATAACCGTTATTTGAAGTGTGTTGGGAGTAACCGATACAAATTCCATGTACGATCCATTTGAGATAAACCGCAAACCATACAATTTCTGCGTAGGCACATGAAAACTTAATTCCATCAAATCGCCAGCAGTAACAGTACTGTTCAGAATCGTTCCTGTTAACCCATCAATCTCCATA
>JAAFIA010000092.1 GCA_013298545.1 Bacteroidota bacterium
TAAAAAGCGGTTTGGCGATGATGGTAAGTTTCACTACGAGAAACACAAGTTGTTCCTTTACAAAGAAGATTTTGAAAAATTTGCTGGCGGTTTGGAAGAAGCGATCAATTTCATCCGCTCTAAAATGGGCGATGATTTCAATACAAGCCACTACAACCGTCAAGAAAACGGCTACAATAACAACACCTATCAACAACCTACTGAAACACCAGAAATTGACCATAACGCGGTTCAACCCCACGTTACAAGCGATGTTTCTTTTGAAGATTTAGGAAATCGCTAAGTGATAAAGCACTAAAAATCCCTGCTTGTTTATGACAAGCAGGGATTTTTTTTGTCAGCAATTGACATTTGCCCTAGTTGTTTGTTGTTCAATTGTATGCAACAGCAACCCGAAATCAATATCGTTTGGTTGAAACGCGATCTGCGCTTTACCGATCATGAGGCGTTGTATGCTGCACAAACAGCAGGAAAACCCGTTCTGCTTATTTATTGTTTTGAACCGTCGATCATGCAACTTCCCGATAGTGATGTTCGGCATTGGCGTTTTGTGTGGGAATCTATTCAAGATATGAATATGCGACTGGAATCGGTTGCTGCGCAAGTCTATTTTTTCCATGACGAAGTGCTTGCTGTTTTTGCAGCTTTGCTCAAACAAGTTCGGATTCATACTATTTTTTCGCATCAAGAAATTGGCAATGGCGCAACTTACGCGCGCGATTTGAATATGGCTAAGTTCTTTCGCGAATCAGGAATTAGCTGGAAAGAATTTCAAACCAACGGTGTGATTCGTAAACTTCGTTCGCGCGAGACTTGGGAAAAGCGTTGGCACGAGCGGATGAATGCGCCCGTAAAATTGGTGCAAGAATCGGGATGGAATTTCTATCCACTCGACGAAGTGTGGTACATGCAACATCGTGGTTCGGCATTGGATAAGCATATCACAACACGCAATCCGAATTTTCAAGAAGGCGGCGAGTATTGGGCTTGGCGTTACCTCGATAGTTTTATTCAGGAGCGTTTTGTGAATTACAGTAAACACATTTCCAAACCCTTATTGAGCCGCAAAGGTTGCAGCCGTTTGTCGCCTTATCTTGCTTATGGCAATATCTCCATGCGTATGGTTTATCAATACACCCAGCAGCATTATGATACGAGTAGCAACAAACGGGCGTTGACCAATTTCATTTCGCGTTTGCATTGGCATTGTCATTTCATTCAAAAGTTTGAAGACGAGTGCCGTATGGAATTCGAGCACGTCAATCGTGCTTACGACGCATTAGAAAAACCTCGAAATGAAATTTACATTACTGCTTGGGAAAATGGCCAAACGGGTATTCCTCTTGTGGATGCGTGTATGCGTTGTTTGCATGCAACAGGCTATATCAACTTTCGGATGCGCGCTTTATTAGTTTCTTTTTTTGTTTTCAACCTCTGGCAAGACTGGCGCGCATCGCATGTGTTGGCGCGGGTATTTTTAGATTACGAGCCGGGTATTCATTATCCGCAATTGCAAATGCAAGCTGGCACAACAGGTATCAATACCATTCGGATTTACAATCCAATAAAAAACTCGTATGACCATGATGCTGATGGTTTATTCATTCGCAAATGGTGTCCTGAATTGAAACTGGTTTCCAACGCATTTATTCATGAACCTTGGTTGATGCAAGCAGATGAACAGTTGCAAGCAGCGTGTATCTTAGGCAAAAACTACCCTCATCCAATTGTTGATGTTGTTGAAACAGCCCGTTTTGCGCGCGAGCAAGTATGGCAATTTCGCAAAACAGGACCTGTAAAAGACGAAGCGCAACGTATTTTGAAGAAACATGTAAATGCGAATCGCAATCAGGTTATGCGTCGCTCAAAAAAAGTGAAAACACAAGCAATAAAAAAATCAGTTCCTTTACAAATGTTTTTAGACTTGACCGATACCAACCATGCGTAACATCAATCGTTTTCTTCTGCTTGCCATTTGCATTGCCATTCCATTGGCATTGGGGGCTGTTGCTGGAATTGTTACGGCGAACAATATCCCAACATGGTATGCCACCTTAAATAAACCTGCATTCAATCCACCCAATTATCTTTTTGGGCCAGTTTGGACTACGCTTTATGTCTTGATGGGAATTTCGTCGTTCTTAATTATTCGTTTGCCAGAAACGAAAATCAGCACGCGCTTTATTCAGGTGTACAGCATACAACTTGGATTGAATTTTTTATGGAGCTTTTTATTTTTCTACTTGCATTCGCCCGGCATGGCTTTGGTGGGAATTATATTGTTGTTGATCGCCATTCTCATAACCATGCGCTATGCGTTTTCGCTCCATAAAATGGCAGGCGTGCTGCTTATCCCCTATTTGCTTTGGGTGAGTTTTGCAACGGTATTGAATGCGGCAATTTGGTATTTGAATTGATGAAATTATTATATTTTATACGATATTATAATTAATTATACTAAATTCGTTCTTGTAAAATTTACATATTACGAGAAATCTATGTTTTTATGTTATACTGATGAAAGTGGCGATACGGGCGCTTTTGATCATTCTCAACCCGAAAAATCAGGTACTCAATACTTCATCTTAACTGGGATAATTATTGAAGATCGTAAATGGAAACATGCTCTTGATTTGCTTAAAGCATTTCGCAAAAGAATTGCAAAGGATGGTTTTCTTAAATACGATGTTGAATTTCATTGCTCTGAATTGGTTGATCCGCATAAAATAAAAGAGTATTCACAAATTAGTGTGCCTGATCGGTGGAAACTTATACAAGAATTTGCAAAAACAATTGGCGACTTTGGAGAGTTTCATATCATTGCTATTGTCATCAACAAAAGCAGCAGCATACTCAAACCTGAAGATTATCATACAAGTGCTATAACAGAATTGTATCGTGTTTTTGACAATTTCTTGCAAGCAAAAAAAGAGTATGGCTTAATTTATTTAGATCGCTCAAATGAAAAAAAGTTAGCTACCCATGCAAGAAAAATACTTCGAATTAGTTCAGAAAATCATATCGAGAACATCAAGATTAATTGGATAATTGAAGATCCAATATTTAAAAACTCGGCAGACTCAATTTTCATTCAAGCAGCAGATGTTGTTGCTTATTCCTTAAAAGAGCAGGAATTTCCGGTTGGAGCAAGAAAAAAATTTCATGCTGATAGAATCTTTAAAAATCAACTCAATAAACGCGTCTTAAATTTTGTTGATCATAATGCCGACGGGATAATTAGGACATAAAAAAACCCCGGTTACAAACCGAGGATTTGGTCCTGGCCGACAAAAGCCGTACAGCTTTATAGGTCTAGATACTGTAAAAGTACAAAATATTTAACAACCGACAAGCGCAAAATCAGTGCTTGTCTAAAGCAAACCTTACCCCTTAAACATCTCCAATAATTTGCCCAAAGTAGCTTTCAAGTCTCTGCGCGAAACAATGCTATCGAGAAATCCATGCTCTAGTACAAATTCTGAAGTTTGAAATCCTTTTGGTAAATCTTTGCCAATGGTTTCTTTGACTACACGAGGGCCTGCAAAACCAATCAATGCGCCAGGTTCGGCTATATTAAGGTCGCCGAGCATGGCATAAGAAGCCGTTACACCACCAGTTGTTGGATCGGTAAGCAATGAAATAAACGGAATTCCAGCATCAGCAAGTTGCGCTAAACGAGCCGATGTTTTGGCCATTTGCATCAACGAATGTGCGGCTTCCATCATACGCGCACCGCCTGATTTGGAAATAATCATTAGTGGAATGCGTTTCTCCAAACAGTATTGCGTTGCACGAGCAATTTTTTCGCCCACAACAGATCCCATAGATCCACCAATGAACGCAAAGTCCATACAGCAAACAACCAAATCGTGGCCATTTACTTCGCCATGGGCGCTGCGTAAAGCATCTTTCAGACCTGTTTTCTTCTGCGAATCGACAACACGCGAAGTGTATTTTTTGGTATCCGTAAAATTGAGCGGATCGCCCGATGTGAGATCAGGATTCAACTCCACAAATTCGTTGTTGTCGAAAATAATCTCGAAGTATTCTTGCGAACCGATACGATCGTGGTAGTTGCAATGACCACACACATATAAATTCGTAATGTGTTCGGTGGTCGGAACAACTTTCTTGCAAGAATCACATTTGTACCAAAGTCCTTCAGGCGTTTCTTTCTTCTCGCGGGTAGAAGTGGTAATTCCTTCTTTAATTCGTTTAAACCAACTCATGAGCTATTTTGTTAGCTGCAAAAACGTGAAATTTTGTTTTTTACAGCGATGAAACAGTCGGGAAAATTATGCAATCGTAACGTCGTTCGACAAATAAACGTCTTGAATAGCATTGAGTAATGCTACGCCTTCGTTCATTGGTTTCTGAAATGCTTTACGACCAGAAATAAGGCCTTGTCCGCCTGCACGTTTATTGATAACGGCAGTTGCAACAGCTTCGGATAAATCAGAAGCACCTTTTGATTCGCCACCAGAATTGATCAAACCCATGCGGCCCATGTAGCAATTGGCAACTTGGTAACGGCAAAGATCGATTGGGTGATCAGACGAAAGTTCGGAATATACTTTTGGATGCGTTTTGCCATGACCCGTAGCATTGTAACCACCATTATTGGTTGGCAATTTTTGCTTGATGATATCGGCCTGAATGGTTACGCCCAAATGATTTGCTTGCGCGGTTAAATCAGCCGCAGCATGGTAATCGACACCGTCTTTTTTAAATCCGGGATTGCGCAAATAGCACCACAAAATTGTGGCCATGCCCAATTCGTGTGCGCGCTCAAATGCTTGCGAAACTTCTAAGATCTGACGAGCAGATTCGTCTGAACCAAAATAAATGGTGGCACCAACGGCTGTTGCACCCAAATTCCAAGCTTCGTCAACAGAGCCAAACATACCTTGATCGTATTTGTTGGGCATGCTCAAAAACTCGTTGTGGTTGATTTTAACAATGAACGGAATTTTATGCGCATACTTACGCGATACAGATGCCAACACACCAAAAGTAGTGGCAACACCATTGCAACCACCTTCGATAGCTAGTTTAACAATGTTTTCACCGTCGAAATACAAAGGATTGGGGGCAAAAGAAGCTCCCGCAGAATGTTCGATTCCCTGATCGACAGGAAGAATAGAAACATAACCGGTATTGGCGAGGCGACCATGGCCGTATAGGGTTTGCAAACTGCGCAATACTTGCGGACTGCGGTTGGTTTGTGCAAAAATACGATCGACAAAATCTGCGCCAGGAAGGTGCAATTGATCTTTAGAAATGGTTTTGCTGGTATGGTTCAGCAAAGAATCGGCTTGATTGCCAAGTAGTTCTGTAATTTTTTGGATCGACATGGTGTCGGGTTTTGGTCGTTTTCTAGGGGGACGAAATTACAAAAAAATCGGGCTGAATTACGGATAAAATTTTGGCTTTTAATCGACTTATTTTGAGGCGTTTAGGCGGCAATATGGGTAGTCGCATATTTTAAACCGATTCTAAAAAGATTCATCTATGCTTTTCAAAACAATGTGCACACCTCTGCGTTTTATGATGGATTAAATGCCGTTGCCCCCAATTTTAGCAATCAAAATGGTACATTTGAAACAATGATTCGAGCTATTCTCATTGATGATTCTCCCGAAGCGCGCGCGAGCCTGCGCGCCGATTTGCAACACTACTGCCCACACGTACAATTGGTTGGCGAAGCAGATAGCATGCGCGCTGGACTAGATACGATCCGCAATACACAACCCGATCTGGTTTTTCTTGATATTCAACTGGGCGATGGTGATGGTTTTCAATTGCTCGATCAACTTGGAAAAACGCAGGCACGTATTATTTTCACAACCGGACTGAGCGATCAAGCCATTCGAGCCATCAAATTCAGTGCACTCGATTATTTGCTCAAACCCATTGATCCAGATGATCTCGTAACGGCTGTCGAAAAATTTGACGCCGAATCGAAGCGTTTTGCAAATGAGAATTTGAGTTTGCTTGCCGATCTGTTGCAACAACAAACCAAATCGCCTGCCGAAAAATTGAAACGCCTTGCACTCAATAGCGCCGATCGGGTGCATGTGATCAATACCGCAGAAATCATTCGCTGCGAATCGGAACGTAATTACACCACTTTTTTCATGCAAAATGGAAAACAAATTGTGGTAACGCGCACGTTGAAAGAATACGAAGAATTGCTCGACCCACTCGGATTTGTTCGCGTGCATCATTCGCATTTGATTAACCTCAATCAACTGAAAGAATTTGTGAAAGCGGATGGAGGTTATGCAATTATGAACGACGGTGCACAAGTACCTGTTTCGGTGCGCAAAAAAGATGATTTGCTACACGCATTGGGTTTGTCTTGACGGCAATTTTTCTGTTGAATTTTTCTACTGTCTAAAAAATTTCAAACACTTATCGGCTGTATCAATTCAATGATACAAAATTGCACAACACTTTTTCAGTTTCACTTATAAAGAGAAATTGAGGAATGTAGTTTTGATGCATGAAAACGGTCATGCTTGTTTCGCTTTTCGCGCTCAGTATTTTATTTCTTTTTGTAAAACCATCGCCGTGGCATCGTGTCTTCGTTGCCAATGAGCATTCGACTGTTGCGACACACGAAGAACAGCAAACAGCAGTCAAATATGCTAAAGGTGATTTCGATGGCGATGGTGTCAGCGATTCCGTTTGGTGCGCAACACCGCGTTCTGGCCCAGATAGCGGACATACGTTTATTCGTTTCAACCATCACCTTCAACGCATTCGGATTGAAGGTTGTAGCATGGGGGTGAGTTACTTGGCAAAAGCAAGCAATTACACACCGAATAAAGCTGATTGCATTTACTTCATTCCGGCATGGCAAAATTCCTGCATGAGTAGTGGATTTTTATACGCCTACGAAAACAACCAGTGGAGTTTGGTAGATAGTGTTGCCTTGTATCGTTGCAGCGAGGAACAAGCAGCACACATTGATTTCGACAAGTATGAAATTACGTATAAATCATCTGAATATGGCGTAAAGCAAACCAAAATGGGTTATTTTAAAAATAACGTGCAGCCATGAATTACAAAAAAATCATCACGCTAGCCGTTTGCTTTATCGCATGCATTTGCGCATGGGTTTTACAAAGCATTGCTAGCTATCCGGCAACTAAAGTCATCGCCTTTCAATCTCCGTTACAGCACAATGCCAAATCGGTGCTGCTTTTTCGCAATTTTTATGTTGATGCTGCAACTTGTTTGCGCAAAAATAAATTGGCACGAGTTGTTGTTCTGGGCAACGAAACAACAGATCGTATGTTTTGCGATAGCCTGACGCAAACATTGCAGACGTTTTATGGTGGTTCTGGAACAGGTTTATTTTCGCCACTTCAATACAACGACCAAAGCAAAAACATAAACCTTCAGTTTAGCGATAACTGGAACATAGCGCACACACAAGCGGGTGTCTTTGCGCATTACGCATCATTTACAGGTCGCCAGCGTTCGTTCAATTTTACAGATGATCCGGAAGCATGGATTACGTGGGATGCACAAAAATGTAAGACCAAAAAATTGCGTTTGCGTTTTTTCCTAACCAACACCGATGAATCGGCATCAGTTATTTGGAGTAGTCGCAAACATCAACTTACAGAGCAATTTCTGGTGGCCAGAAGCAATATGCAACTCATCGATACCTTACTTGCTGATTTTAAAGAGGGGCAATTGACTTTCTCGGCAACACATCCGCCAGCACTAGCAGCCATCGCGCTAGAAGAAGAACGCGGAATCAGTAGTGCAATTCTATCTTGGACAAACCATCGAAATGATCGTTTGTTCGCTAAAAATATACGGCAACAAACAACACTACTCAACACATCGCTTTTTCTTTTTCCGGTTGAAGAAAAAAATCTAGACCACGTTTTGTTTTTAAAAAACCAACTTGATTTAGCAAAACAATATTTATATGGCAAAGCCATTGTCATTGTTTTGATTGCAGAAAATGAAAATCGGTTCAAGAAAAAATCGGCATTCATACACGAAGCGCAAAAACTTATTCGTGATTACGGCCTTTGTTCGTTTCGTTGTGAGCGTCGTAATTACGCATCGGGAAAAGCGGGAGTCGAACTAGCTCATTTATTACGCACAGACCATCGGAATATGTATTTACGCTATTTGTCAGACAAATGAACGGTTGTAAGGTTGTGGTAACCTAGTTCAAAACAAGAGCAAGACCTATCCGATGGTTTCATAACCCCGAAGCAGCGAAGTACGAGCCTGAGGCTTGTGCTTCGCTCACTATTAAAAAAAACGCGGTACAAGCCTAAGACGTGTACCGCGTTTACCAAAACAGCTATTCAAATTATTTGGGTTTAACTGGCTCTTCTGCTGGTTTTACAGCAGGACGACCACTTTGTTTTGTTTCTGTTGTTTTAGGAGCCTCTTTTTTAGGATCTTCTTTCTTAGGCTCTTCTTTTTTCGTTTCCGTTTTTGCTGGAGCTTTTGTTCCACCAGGTTTTGTTGTACGGCTCGAAGCGGTATAAGTAACCGTGATTAGTTTTTGCGCGTAACCAATCTGGTTCATCGCTTTCACTTCAATCGTATTGCTACCTGAAACGAGTGTTGCTGTAAACGTTAAGGTATGTGTTGCAGCATTGAAATTGAAATTGTTTGTCAACACACCATTAATTTTAACACGAATATCAGCAGCCGAAGCAACATTCAGTACCTGCATAGTAACAGGAAGTGAAGCATTGTTTGTAGCGTATGTATTGCTCGATGGCGACACAAAATTGATCATCGGATCGGCACTTGGCATGGGGCCGTTGTTGCCGCCAGATGGACGACTTCCTCCACTTGATTCGGTGCTTCCTCCTGGGACGTTTCCACTCGTTGAACTTCCGCCAGAAGGACGGCTTCCACCGCTTGATTCGGTACTTCCACCAGAAACGTTGCCGCTTGTTGAATTGCCACCAGGACGGCTTCCTCCACTTGATTCGGTGCTTCCTCCCGGTACGTTTCCGCCAGAATTATTACCACTTCCACCAGATGGGCTGACAAACTTGATTGTTACCTGATCGTTAGCGGTTCCATAAGCATTCGTTGCTGTAATGACGTATGTGTTATCGCCAGCAACAAGCGCGTGGGTGAATGATACAACGTGTGTATTCGGATCGAATGTAAAGGCGACGTTGGTATTGCCACGTGTTACAGTAATCTGATTTGAGGTAGTAACATTCATCACAGTTGCAATAACTTGTCCGGTAGGCATGGGCGAAACAAACGGATTGGTTGCCGGTGTAGTGATGTTGACAGTTGGTGGCGGGCCAGATTGTTGTGGTTTGTAGGTAATCACACAATTTTCAGCATCGCTACCAAACGCATTGGTTGCAGAAATTGAGAATGGATTGTTACCGCTTACCAAAACAACAGGGAAACTAACAACTCCTGTTTGTGCATTGAAAGTGAAGTTGTTTACAACAGTATTGTTGAACGACACCGTGATTTCAGAAGCACTGCTCACATTTGTTACCGTTCCTGTAATGGTCATGTTCTGAACTTTTGACTGTGCAGGACATGGTGTTGGATTGGTAATGGTAACGGCTGGAGGATTACCCGACTGTTGTGGCTTGTAAGTGATCACACAATTTTCAGCATCGCTACCAAACGCGTTGGTTGCAGAAATTGAGAATGGATTGTTACCGCTTACCAAAACAACAGGGAAACTAACAACTCCTGTTTGTGCATTGAAAGTGAAGTTGTTGACCGCAGTATTGTTAAACAACACGCTAATCTCAGAAGCATTACTCACATTCGTTACCGTTCCCGTAATGGTCATGTTCTGAACTTTCGACTGTGTAGGACATGCTGCAGGATTGGTAATGGTAACGGCTGGAGGATTACCAGACTGTTGTGGTTTGTATGTGATCACACAATTTTTCGCATCGCTACCATAATCGTTGGTGGCAGAAATTGAGAACGGATTATTTCCATTGACCAAGACAACTGGGAAACTCAACACACCGGTTTGGGCATTGAAGTTAAAGTTGTTGACCGGTGCATTGTTGAACAATACCGTAATCTTTGAAGGATTGGTTACGTTCGTTACGGTAGCTGTAATGGTCATGTTCTGCGTCTTGGTCTGATGAGGACAAGCGGCAGGATTGGTAATCGTTACTACCGGAGGATTTCCACCAGACTGCGAAGGTTTGAAAATAATGAGCGTTGCATCAGAAGCCGTTCCGTAAGCATTTGTTCCAACAACTTCGTATGAATTATTTCCAGTTTGCAAATTCGCGACAAACGTAACTTGATGTGAAGCGCTGTTGAAATTCCAGCCATTGATGGCAACACCATTACGACGAACAACAATTTGATTCGAGGTTGTTACATTCAATACAGTTGCTGTAACATTGGTGGTTGGTGTCAATGACGTGTAAGGATCAGTTCCAGGTGTTGTGATGGTAACAACAGGTGGAACTCCAGAAGGGTTTGGATGGTTACTACCACCATTCAAGATAATCGTTTGTGTTTCTGAATCGGAACCGTACTGGTTGGTTGCTGTTACAGCATAGATGTTGCTTCCATTCACAAGTGTGTGGTTGAAATTCATCTGATGCGTATTCGCATTGAATGTAAATGTGGTGCGCGGAACAACTTGGTTATTGATGCTCAATGTAATTTGATTCGCAGCAGTAACGTTATCAACACGAACGACCAAACTCTGCGCGGCAACTGAAGTTGAATAAGGATCAACGTTTGGCGTTAAGAATGTAACCTGCGGTGGTAAACCTCCTTGGTTGTTGTTGGTGTTGTTATTGGTTGTGTTGTTTTGATTCTGAATGGGGTCGTCATTATTCACCACTGTATTGTTGTTGTTTGGTGGAGGATAATTCGGATTGTTGTTATTTATAACTGGCGGCGGCGGCGGCGGTGGGTAATTGGTCGTGCTTGTTGATTCAGCACGGCCAAATGTAAAGCGGAGAAACATACCAGTATAATGATACACATCATTATCGCCAGTTGGTTTATTCGTGCTGGTCCAACGTTGACCATCGATTATATCATTCAACGCAAATGTGGTGCGGTGCTCAATACCAATTGCAAATGAGTTTTTAAACTGATACCCCAAACCAATACCCGCATTGGTCATAAACGACCATTGCGCGGTTGTACTTCCATCGGCATTTGATTCATAGGTATCGTCCCAGATATTTTTAAGGCCATCGTATGCGCCGTCTTTACTTGTAGTGTCGATATTGGCTGCGAGGTAATTGTAGTGTTGGCCATTCGCATCAAACAAATTGGTCTTCGTCTTCCAATAAGTCATGCCTGCGCCACCAAAACCGTAGAGCAAAATACCGCGTTTACGCAAGGAATTACTACCAAGCACAAGCTCAATCGCAAACTCATCGTATCGGAATTTATAGTTGCTAAACATGAAACCACCGTTGGCTACATAGTTTGCACCAACAGAAGAAGAACCATTCACGGTAGCATTGTTTGCTAAACCATAATGGCGGTGATAATTGTAACCGTAGTTACGACCATCGAGAAAACGAAAACGAACACCCAAAAAGATTGGGCTTTTCGATTCGAGACGTGTATATTTTGCGGCATTTATATCCCACGCAAGACCTGCGCGTGGAGCCATGTCGCTGCTTTGAAATGTTCCGCCAATGCCAGCACCAAACCACCAAGGGTTGCGCTGTGCCTGTGCAGGAAGGCTGGTTAAACAGATAACCAGCAGGCTGAGGAGTGTAAGTATTCGTTTCATAAAAATTGCTTGTTGGGAACGATTATACTATTTCAGGAATCGTGCCAAGTGCGGTGGCGAAATTAACATTTTTTCAAAACTATGATAATCAGCTAGTTAAAAATAAAAAAGGAGGAATTTTGCCCATATCAAACTTGGATGAAAAAACAAACTAAGCCGATTAGTGGTTAGGAATAATCGGTAAAGCGCAAAAAAAACGTTGCTCGGTTGGAGCAACGTTTTTTGTAGAATCAAATGAGCCTAGCCCATTTCCTGCATCATGTGGAAAATATCATTTCGTCCAAGTTTGCGAAGCAAAGTAACATGCGATTTTAAGGCTTCACCGAAGGTTGGGAAATAAATATATGGAACACCAAATTCTTCTGCTGTTTGCTTCACAATCGGCGCGATAGCGGGATAATGAACATGACAAATGCGTGGGAACAAATGGTGAATAGCCTGATAATTCAATCCGCCCAAATAAAAGGTGAGCAATTGGCTGTTGCGCGAGAAATCGGCCGTTGTATTCAATTGGTGAATGGCCCATTCATTATCAATATTTCCTTTTTCGTCGGGCATTGGAAATTGTGTTCCTTCAACAACGTGTGCCAATTGGAAAACCAGACTTAAAATTAGGCCGCAAAGCGCATGCATGACTGCGAAACCAATCAGGTATTGCCACCAAGGCATGTCGATAACCAACAATGGAAGAACAATCATATAACCAAAATAGAATGCTTTCCAGAAGATCAGGTAAAGAAACTGTTTGGTACGCTCTTTCTTGCTGTCGCGGTTGAGGCCCATTTTGTGGTAACGGAAAAACTGATCGAAATCTTTGTACGTTGCCCAATAAATTGTCATCAACGAATAAAAGAAAAACGCATAAAAAATCTGGAAACGTTTAAACGGACGGTGATTTCCGTTTGGCGAAAAACGCATGCCCATTTTATCTTCAATATCCTCATCATGGTCATGGATATTGGTGTAAGTATGGTGCAAAATATTGTGCTGATTGCGCCAATTACGACCATCGCCACCTACTAAATGGAGGCAAAGCCCAACAATGGAGTTGATCTTTGGGTTAGCGGAATAGGCTCCGTGTTGTGCGTCGTGCATCACACTCATACCAATTCCAGCCATACCAATACCCATCACAATGAATACTGGCCAAATCATCCAACCGGTTGCAACGTTTGTGATGATGAGCGTGTACGGAATGAAATAAACCGCAAGCATCACAAAAGTCTTGACGACCATTGTTGTATTCGCGTGGGGCGTAATTTCGTTTTCCGTGAAGTAGGCATCGACGCGTTGTTTCAATGTTTGAAAAAACTGGGTCTTATCCTTGTTGACAAATCTGATTTTTTGACTCATGGTTCCTTTAAGAATCGGCAAATATAAAGGTTATTTCTACCCCAAAAACTGATCTATCGACGAATGGCCCAAAATGGCAGTCAGATAACAGGTTCGATTATTAACAAGTAGCTGTTACTATTGTTCGGCAATTGCGCGTGTTTTAATTTTCACAGCCGGATTGCCCCGATAAATACTGTATGCTTCAAGTGGGGTTGATGCGGTGCTACCAACCATCAGCAAGGCATGGCTGTGGCAAATTACGCCCGGACAAACAATTGCTTTGGCACCTATCCAAACACCATCCTCCAACACAATTTTACCTGTTATTAAGTCAAACGTTAATTTTTTATAATTGTGATTTCCAGTAAGCAACAATGCTCCTTGTGAAATGCAACAATTTTTTCCAATGCGTACCAAAACGAGGTTGTCAATCCACACTTTTTCGCCAATCCAAGTATAATCGCCAACTTCGAGCAACCAAGGTGATTTGATATTCACGGCAGGTTTAATGACAACGCCGCGTCCGATTTTCGCACCAAAAAGGCGCAGCAAAAAAATCTTAAAGCCATTGACTGGAAAGCGTGACGTAAAAAATGCACCATTAAACAGATGCCAAAGGCCACGTTTGAAAAACGATGCGCCCGGATTATACCAATCGTTATTGTATTTTGAAAGATCTGTTTCGGCCATAACTATAAATCCAGACAAAGCTAGTCGATATTCCAGAATCCTTGCACACGAAGAACCTGAACAATGACATCGCGCACACACCCTCTCCCACCCGATTCGGGCGAAATATAAATACATTCTTTCCGAACTTCTGGAACGGCATCGTTGGGGCAGGTTGGAACACCACAATACCGAAGCGCATCAATATCTGGGACATCATCGCCCATATATAAAACATCTTCCCGATCGAGGGAATAGGTTTCGCAAAATTCTAAAAGTGTTTCTTTTTTATCTAAGCTTCCCAGATACACTTCATGCAAACCAAATTTCAGAAATCGATCGCGCAGTTGTGGGTCACGTGCGCGGGAGATAATGGCCACCTTGAATCCATTCAGTACGGCTTGTTCTAGAGCGTAACCATCTTTCGCATTGATGGATCGAATTAAACCTTGTTCGGGGTGAATGGTTAATGTACCATCGGTGAGTACACCATCAATATCAAATACGAAAGCGCGTATATAAGGTAAACGTTCTTTAAAATTTTTTCCTTCCATTAGTCAACGATTGAATTATTTTGAATTGAAGTGCTGAGTTGCTGATATATTTTTTTGTACTCGGCTTGTTTGTTGAGGAAAGCAAGATGTTTCTTCATGATTTTTTGATCCTTACGAACCGCAGGACCAGTTTGGCTTTTCCGAGGCGATTGTAGAATGGCTTTGTTTGCGGTTTCCGCAATGAGCGCATGCAACAGTGAAAACGATAACTTATTTTCTTGCGTTAGTGTTTCAGCAACAGCGTAGAGGTGATTGGTAAAATTACAAGCAAAAACAGCAGCTACATGCAACGCGAGCCGTTGTTTGGAATCGACCCAATGACACTGATCCGAAATGGCTTGACCGAAGATCCGCATTTTCTTTTTCGATCGGGGATTTCCGGCCTCCAAACACAAATTTACCGTGCGAAAATCGAGTGGTTTATTTTTGGAAAGTGTTTGTAGCGGATATAAAACACCGCATTGTTGAAAGCGTTTCAGCAGCGATACGTCTGTACTTCCCGAAGTATGTACAACGATACCTTGTTCAGGAATTGGCATTGCGGCAACCACATCGGCTAGCGCATCATCGCGAAGTGCTAGCACATAGAGATCGGCTTG
>JAAFIA010000093.1 GCA_013298545.1 Bacteroidota bacterium
GTGCCAGACGAGGCGCGTTTTGAAGGTCCGCCATAGGCGGAAGCTGCTACGGTCGAAAAACGCAACGAAGTATGGTGCAAAAAGACACATAACAAAATCAAAGGATAAAATTTAAACAGTTACTAAGACAGCGTTCGGTTTTTTACAGAATTTCTGCTAAACCGAACGCTGTCAAGGCGTTTCGTGCAATTAGAAAGTCCAATTCATGCTAAAGCTCGGCATGAATGGCAATTGATTTACACGTTTATAAGCAATGCGGTCGAAATAAAATACGTTGGCGCGGTTGTAAGCATTACTCACACCAGCAGCCAGTTCTAGCTTCGAGAATTCGCCCAACTCAATAGTTTTCTTGATTGTTAAATCCAAACGGTGATACGCGGGCAATTGATGTGAATTCAACCCACCATAAAGTGTTCCAAGTGAACCATTCGCTGTAACGTAATCTGCATTCAAACTACCAATATTTACATTTTCGTAAAATCCTTGTGTTGGTGTAAACGGAAATCCTGCGCCAAAATTCCAACGCAAATCCACTTCCCACGATTTCGTTTCGCCACCAAAATGATACGAACTAACGATATTGATGTTGTGGCGACGATCGAAATGCGGACGGTAATTTTGAACACCATCCCAACGCGTTACATAACCCAACGAATAAACGACCCAGAGGTAAAAATCTTTGTATTCATATTTGGCAAGAAAGTCAACACCATACGCTTGGCCCGTTTCTACAATAAAATCTTTCTTCAAAATATCGGGTTGGTCAGCATAAGCCGGATCAGAATCATCAAATAATTTATTGCGGTTGAGGTTGGTCAACTGCGTAAAATCTTTCAAATACCCTTCGATGTTGATGGTCAGATTTCCCCATTTCTCGGTTGAATCGATTGGATCGTATTCAAAACCAAAAATGTAATGATTCGCTTTTTGCAATTTGTGTTTGATCTCGCGTGTTGTTCCGTCTTGTTCGGTAAACGTTCCAGGCAAATTATCTGAGCCAGAAAGGAAACCATAGAACAAGTTCACCACATCGCGATCGGAAACCGCACTGATTAAGTTTTGCGAATACACACCACCCGCGCCTTTCATGCGGAATTTATCGGTGAAATTGTATTTAAATCCAAAACGTGGCTCAACCGATGTGTTGTTGAGCGAAGCATAATACTGCACACGCCCACCCGGCTCAATCACAAGTTTCGTATTCTTTGAGACATATTTATACTTCACATAAGCGGCAAACTCCGTGGTATTCTGATCTTGGGCAATGGTTCGTCCCACCGAGTTGGTAAACGAGAACGCCGTTTTGAAACCCAAAACCTCAACACCATAATTGATCACATTCTTGCGTTGGAAATAAGTAAAATTCAACCCTAAATTAAATCCATCGACAGAACTGTTGCGTGGCTCAAATAAGTTTTCTTTCATGCCAATATCATACTTGGAATACGAAAAATTACCACGAATGAGTGTTGTTGAACCAGCAGGAACAACTTGGAAATTGCTACCAAAACCAACCGACTTCCAACGCAAATCGGCAGAACCTTTGTATTGCGAAACGGTATCGTTGAACGAAAATCCAAATAAATTCAATTTACTTCCAGTAGCACCATTGAATGAAACTTTACCATAATAATCGCTGAAGTTGAACGGCAAACCGGCCTCATCAACATACGAATACAGCAACTTGGATGTCTGACGTAAATAGGATGTTTTGCCCGAAAGCACATACGAAATAGAACCTTTCTTGTTCTCTTCATTCATGCGGCGAATTGGTCCTTCAAAAAGTAGTTTCGCACCAAATGGACTTACTGTTACTTTTCCACCAAAACGTTTGCGGTTTCCATCACGGGTTGTAATGTCCATAATCGAAGAAATACGTCCACCATAATCGGCATTGAAACCACCTGTATAAACATCGAAATTTTTGATGATGTCTGTATCAAAAACCGAAAACAAACCAATGGAGTGAAACGGATTGTAAATAATCATACCGTCCAACAACACTTTATTCTGAATCGGAGCGCCACCACGAATGTACAATTGCCCACCTTGGTCGCCTGTACTGACTACGCCCGGAAGCACTTGTACCGACTGCGCAATATCGGCTACACCACCAATCGAAGGAACCTGATTGATTTCCTTCTGGTCCATGGTGTGTGAAGAAATTTCTACGTTTTCTTTTTTCTCCTGCTTTTCAGCAGAAATTACGACCTCTTTTTGAAGTTTGGTAATGAGGGTGATGTTCTGTGTAACAATTTGCCCGGGCTTAGTGGTGATTTCCATCTTGAAAAACTCGTAGCCTGGCGTTTGTGCAGCAAGCGTATAGGTGCCCGAAGGAATTTTGGTCAAGGAGAAAAACCCATTGACATCGGTTTGAACACCATACTGTGTGCCTTGCAAAAAGACAAGTACAAAAGGCATAGCCTCACCTGTTTTATCGTTATAAACAGTACCACGAATGGTTGCTGGCTGTTGGGCTGAAGCCCCAAGCGAGAAAAGGACACCTACGAAAAGTGTCAATAAGTAGCGAAACCGCATAGTTGAGCGATATAAATTTAAACCGTGCAAAAGTAACATTAAATCGTTCTTGACCCATGTTTTACGGACGAACGGTATTTAAGGAGGGATGTACTGATGTAAAGATGCAACTTTTTCCAGAATCCATCACCAAAACCCTCAAAAACTCCTTATTTCGCCATTTCCATAATCCAGTCGTATTCTTCGGGCTTAACCGAACCTACTGAAAGACGCGAGAGTCGGATCAAATCCATATTGGCCAGTTTCTTTTGTGCTTTGATGGCGGCTAGGCTAACCGGATTCTTCAATTTTTTGACTGGTGCCAATTCTACCACCGACCAATTTTCTTCAGTTGTCGGATCTTGATAAGCTTCCTTCACCACTTTGGCAATGCCTACAATTTCCAATCCCTCGTTGCTATGGTAAAAAAACACATGGTCGCCTTTTTTCATGGCGCGCATGTTGTTGCGGGCCGCGTAATTACGTACACCATCCCAAATCGTTTTTTTATCCTTCTCGAATTGGTCCCAAGAATATTTAAAGGGTTCCGATTTGACTAGCCAGTAGTTCATAGTAAACGTGTTTGGAACAAAAATAAACAATAAAAAACGAGCCGCTGTAGGAAAAGTAGTACTCTTTGCTACGACGGCTCGCTTTTACAAGATGCTGTTGACCTTACTCTTTCTTAAACGAGGAAATGCCAACACCGCAACCTTCTTCGCCATCGAGAAAATAAAATCCGATGCAAAATGTTCCGGTACTACCCGATTTAAATTCAATCGCATCGAGTTTTGTTTGCGTAGCTTGGTTGTATGTGGTTGCTACCGGAAACTCACGCTTCATGTTGTTGTAGATGGTTACCACCATTTTGCCCTTATACTCAGGCGATTCTAAACCATAAAAACGATAACGTTCTCCGCGGTTCATCGTTACCGGAAAATAAACGGCAGTTGGTGGATCGCCTTTTTTCTTTTTCTTGATGTAAACACGGTAATCTTTAATCAAGTTAAACTCTTTAATTTTTGCAAGGGCCTTTTGGTACGTTGGGTCAGAATTGCAACTATCTTTTGCAAAACTGGTGCATAAAACCAAACAAACGGCGGCTAGCAATACAATGGGGAAGAATTGCTTTTTCATAGTGGTTAATTTATTTGGTGGTGGTCATTAAATATTTAGAACGAATTTTTTCAATGCTTGCAATAATTTGCTTGACATCAGCTTCTGTAATGGTAATTTTTGTTTCTGTTTTATCAATGATGATCAGCTCACCATTCACTTCCTTTGTCTCGGGCTGGCGATACTCATACGAAATGCCAACTTTATCATAACCCGCTTTGAGTTCTTGAAAATCGGTTTTCATGGTTTTGAAATGATCGATGGTGCCGAGTTTGTCAATGATAACCGAGATGTTTTCAAAGACAACTTTTTGCTCGCCAATGCGATTGCTGATATCTGCCGATGGGGTTGTTTTTTGAATTTCGCCAAACATGTGCATACCTTCAATCCACGCACCCATGAGCATGAGCACACTCAACTCGCCCCGATCTTGTTCGCGCAAGAAAACATCAATGCGGTTGAAATTGCGCGTCGATAAATTGATGAGCGAATCGGAATTGTCTTTGTTTTTCGAAAGTTCAGACAAGGTTTGAAAATCGAAAAACTGTTCTACTTTCAGCTCTTTTGAAAGGTTGCGAATGCTCTCTAAGTATTCGATGGCGTACAAACTTTTCTCATTGAGGTTGATGTAACCCAAATCAACACCATAAGCACCAAAGGCCATTGCTTGATAATACTTGTCTGGATACTTCTCGCTCTTATCACTTGGAATGAGCATGTCTTTTGAAAAACCCATATTCGATTTCGCGATGATGTCGGCGATTTCGATGGGTTGTGGAAGGGTATGAATCATTTCATCCAAGACTTCGCGGTTGACCGATAGCGTTGGCATTGAATCAGCCTCATTGATCAATGCCTTTTCACTGTCTTTGTTCGGCGTATCGGAGCATGACAATGCACCGAAAATTGCCGCCGAAACAAACAGATACTTGAGTTTTGTTTTCATATTATCGAGGGTTGGTTTGGGAGTTTAGCGTTTACGAGGAAGCGTTTGTTTTCATTTTCCACTTTCCGAAAAATACGAAAATGGATTTGAGTACATCAAAATAGAGCAACAAGAAACAGAACACATTGAGCAACCAAATCATCATTAGGTTGTATGTATAGGTTGACATTTGCTGACCAAAAAATAATTTATACGGAGCATAAAAATGGCTTCTCCAACCAGAACCGCTCGTTTGCGGATCTTTAAAAACAGGATCCATAATTTGCACAAACTGGCCGCTAATGGTATCGACACTAATTTTATTTTTTTCCAACGAACTCGTCATCAACTCATCTAAATTCTTGTTCGTGTATTTTTCTTTAACAATGCCTTTCTTTTTAAGCGCAAGTTCGGCAGCTTCTTTTTTCTCGCTGATAAAATTATACTTCTTTGTCAAAAAGGCTTTCATCGCCGTAAGACTGTCTTCATCCGCACTACGTGTAATTTTCCCAATGTCGTTTTGAGCCGCTACAAATTCGGCATTGCTAATTTTAGCGATCAACGCTTGAAGTTGTTTCAGTTGCGCTGGCGAAAGTTCATCTTTGCGTTTTTCAGCGCGTTCAATCAACTCCTCTAATTTTGGAACGGCATAAGAAACTTTGTAATTGAGTTTGCTCTCCAACTTATCGATCAAAAACATTTCGCGTTCGTAGGCATTAGACTGGTACTCATTTACGGCAATACCTTCATACGCCCAACGCGCAACCATAACATTGGCAATGGGGGGTACTTCGTTTGGTCCACCACCCAACCATTCGTTTAATCGCGAATACTTAAACATGGCGCCGCCCAAAAGCATCTGCGGAATAATCACCAAGGGAATAATGATGTATATCGTAACAGGCGAATTGAATGACGACGAAAGGACAAGTCCCATCAAATTGGCCGCACAAAAAACCGAAAAAATCATTCCCGAGAAAGCAAGTGGATTCCCCGGAATATCAAGTACAAAATAACCAATCAAACTCAAGAAAATTGTTTGAATGGCTGCCATCAAAAACAACAATAAAATTTTCGACAGCAGATACGACAAGCGACTTAACTGCAAGAACTTTTCGCGCTTTAGAATTTTCTGATCTTTAAAAATTTCTTCTGCACTAACCGTTAAACCAACCAGAAGGGCCACAATAATCGACATAAAAAAGAATGCCGGTATATTTTCGTTGTGGTGATAGGAATAGGCGGTTTGGTTTGAGGGACGATTGATAAAACGAATCAACAACGACAGGAAAAGTGCCAAAAAAGGAACTTCAAGCAGGTTGATGAGAATGTATTGGCGGTTAGCAATTTTAGAAAGGAAATCGCGCTGCAAGAAAATGAACCACTGCTTTATTTTTCCCGGAATGACCGAACTCGTTATTTTTTCAAATACTTGAGCAGGGTTAAATGGCTCTGCGGGGAATTGTTTTTTGAATAATTTATTCCACCCTTCGGGATTAATTTTTCGCTTCTCGGTATAGTTCCCGTATTCGTCAATCTCTTTTGCTTCGAGTAAGTTGAATACCAATTCGGGATTTACACTTCCGCAGGAATGGCACTCGGCAATATCGCTATTGATTTGATTGGTTGTCTTTTTGAAATAAATCAACGCTTCAACCGGGTTGTTGTAATAAACCGGATAGCCACCTACATCGAGCAGGAAAATTTTATCAAATAGTTTATAGATATCGGATGAAGGTTGATGGATCACCACAAAAATCAATTTCCCTTTTTGACTAAGCTCCTTCAACAAGTCCATGACATTTTCGGAATCTTTGGAACTCAACCCAGAAGTAGGCTCATCAACAAAAAGAATTTGCGGCTCACGAATCAATTCAAGCGCGATATTGAGTCGTTTGCGTTGACCACCACTAATTTTTTTATTTAGCGGACTACCCACGCGAATATCCTTGGCCTCAAACAAGCCCAACGATTGAAGCGTTTTGTCAACACGCAAACGTAAGTCCTCATCACGCAACTCGTCAAAACACAATTTCGCACTCAGCAATAAATTCTGGTAAACGGTCAATTCCTCAATCAATAAATCATCTTGCGGAATAAAACCAATTGCACTGATGGTATTTGATTTTTTATCGCTTATATCGTTGCCATTGATACGGATGATACCATCTGTAACGCGGTCGTTTCCGGAAAGAACATTTAAGAGTGTTGTTTTTCCAGAACCACTTGCCCCCATAATGCCAAACAATGTTCCAGATTTTTCGCTGATAACAATATCATTCAACGCAACCTTTCCGTTTGGATGGCGATGTGTTTTAATTTCTGCATGAAGGTGTACATTATGTGCAAAAGCCTCATCGAGAAAACTAGTGATGATATCGGAATAGAATACGGTTCCTTTCGGATGGCGAATGGAACTTCCCGGAGAAAAAACATGAATCTGATCGGGTTTTACAGAAAGGCCATTGAGGTTGATTTCTGTTTCGCCTTGGTAAACAAAGAAAATAAGATTCGATTCGCGCACATAGTGAAACACACAGGAACCCGGAAAACCAACAATGCTTTTTTGGCGGCAGTTGGCATTGGGAATAGCTGTATGATAAAGAACCAGAAATTCAGCACTCAGCTCGGAAAACTGTTGTGTATAAACCTGAACCGTTGCCGCATGTTGTTCTTTCGAGATATTGAATACTTCGGCAACCGTTTCGAGGATTTCATTGCGAAGAGACGATTGTGTTGCGTCTTGACGAACAAATTCTATCAGTCGTGCAAAAACAATAATTTTTTGTTTTTGATTGAGGGTCTTATTTATTTTTTTGCAAATGGCCAACGTACGAACGGAATCTTTCATCAACGTTCGTTTCACTTGGCCTTCGTCTTCCTCTTTATTGTCCTTGAGGAAACTTTGGAAGTAATCTAGAAACTCAGGAATCCGTTCTTCACTGATTTGCGAACGCAAAAACAACTGCACATAATTGGCATGTAACGCACGCGAACCGCTATCTTGATTGGCGATGATAGCAAAAAGTTGCATTAATGCTTTTAAGACTTCTTCACTCATATTTTTGGAAGCAATCGGTTTTAGAAACTAGGCGCACAGCATATCGAAGCCTTTTTACGTGCAACTCAACATTATGTTTCGCACAAAAAGCTTGCAAGTATCAAGCAATGGAATTAATATACAACAATATCGAAGGGAACAGAAACAAGATCCTTGTATTCTTCTCCAGCTTCGGCCATATCATCATCACCATCCTCGGCAAACCACGTAATTTTAATTGTTGCGCCAGTAGTTTCGAAATAATCTTCGAGGTTCATAAATACATCGAGCAAAATTTTAGACGATGCTGTATTGAAGTATTCTAGTTTTACTTCAAGCGCAAGCGCAACCGTTTTTGCCGTACGCATTTGCTCCAACCATTGAAAAAGCGGCTGGTAAAAGCCCCGCACATCTTCGGGAATCGAGCGTCCCGAAATGGTGAGTACGTTTTTTGCAGCATCAAAAAAGATCGTTGGTGTATCTTCTGTTCCTTGAATACTTAGTGTTTCCATGTGTGTCGTTCGTAATTTGGAATAAAGTGAGTTCAGTCTGTTTCTTCTTTTTGGGCTGATACGGTTGTCATTAATGAGAAAAACGACAACTCGTCTGAGATCGCATCGAAACGGTAAACCAATTTATTATTGGATTTCCGCGCAATGTCAATCAATCCTAAACCAGCACCACCAACAGCTGAAATGGCAGCATTTAAACGCGCTTGTTTGTAGAGCGCTTTTAATCCATCTGCATCTAACGCGTTGATGTGGTCTATTTTTTGGCGAAGGTCATAAATTGATGTGTTTAAGATCATGTTTCCAGTAATGATTAAAAACGCATCGTTTCTACTTCCAACCATAAAAATGGCAGGCGCAAAACCAGAATCCGTTTTGGCACCAGCACTGTATTGATGTTTGCAAATATTCTGCAAACTTTCAATCATAATATTAAATACTTTTTTCTTTACCGTTGACTCAATCCCCTCATGCTCCAAACTTTTTTCGGTCAACGACAAAACAGATTTTGTAATCTCTTGTGTAAATTCTCCTTCATAAATCATGTGAAGATCTTGCTCCATCATACGTTGATAGATCTCCTGTAATTCGCGAATTCCTGCAACTCGCTCGTATGCTTGTCTGTCTAGCTCACTCATGCGCTTACAATATCGGTTTTTAGTGAGAAAAAGACACTGGTATCGTCATACGTCGCAAAGTCATAATCCAGTTTACGTCCAGACCGACGGGCTATATTAATCATCCCAACTTCAGATTCCGAAAGCTCGGTTACTGACAATTTGGTGATGAGATCGGTATAAGCGACACGGAGTTCGTCGCTATTCATATCGTTAATCTGTGCTAATTTTTCTTCCAATCCCAACTTACGATCAGCAGGAATGAGCTTGCCACTAAAAATAAAATATCCCGCATCATTTTTTCCCAACAAAAAGATGGTTTTATTTTTTTCAGTCAACGAATCAACAGAGGAAGAACTGATGCTTTGCAAACATTCCATCATCACATGAAATACTTTTTTACGCACCGATTTCCCTTCCTGTTCTAGGCTGAGTTTATTTTCCATCATGCTCAATAAAGACAGCGTTACATCCTGCGAAAAAAAACCACGGTAACACATCAAAAACCGATGCGTTTGCATGGCATGGTGAATTCGCGGAACAAAATGGAGTTGATCGTTTATCATAATACAGCTTTAAAAATCAAAAACGAATACCTACTACAAGCACATCATCGGTTTGGCGATTATCCCCTTTCCAATGATCAAACGATTCGTCTAAGAATAACCTCATCGCCTCCATTGATTTTCCTTGTTGTGTTTGCACCCATTCTTTCAACCCTTTGGTCATGATGCGTTTATTTCTAGGCCCACCAAACTGATCGATGTACCCATCCGAAAAAATCAGAATGGCATCGCCTGGTTGCATATTCACTTGATGATCGATAAACCCACCTCGTCCTTTATAAGAAATTCCGCCAATTGGATAAGGATCGCCATCAACCAACAAAGCACCATCATGATTCAAATGCAGCAGCGGACGGTGTGATCCGGCAAAAATCAACTCCCGCGTTGGAAGGTGAATGCGACACAAAGCCAAATCCATACCATCATAACAATCGGCGCCGGGCACATCCTGCTTGAGCGTATTCACAACGGCTTCGTGTAAGCGAAAAAGCACTTGCGCAGGTGTGAACATATCAGGCGAGTTGACAATGTCTTTCAGCAATAAATTTCCAATCATAGACATCATGGCTCCCGGAACACCGTGGCCTGTACAATCAACCGCCGCAACATAGAGATAATCCCCATTTTTAAAACACCAAGGAAAATCGCCGCTTAAAACATCTTTGGGTTTATAGACAACAAAACTTTCTGGGAAAAAATGTTGGATTTCCGATTCAGTAGCATTGATGGCCGTCTGAATACGTCTAGCGTAATTGATACTTTCCGAGATACGTCTGTTTTGATCTTCAACCACATGCTGCACGCGTTGCAATTCGCTGAGTGTATCAGCCAATTGCTTCTTCATATCACGTTCGCGCCAAGTTGCAGCGACCAAATGGTTGTTTGTTGCTTCGAGTTCAGCATAAAACAACTTCATCTGCGCCATTTCATGCTGAATTTTCTCTTTTTCAGCGAGTTGGCGTGTCAATTCGTCTTGTAATTGATCGTAATCTAAATTACTCTCTTCAAAACTCATCGTTCTATTGGGGATTTTCAATTCTTGGGTCAACAAAGCTATATTAAAATTTCTTTTTTGATTTATTTATTTAAACTATTTTCAACAAAAGCATCATTTTGGGTCTGATGCCTGTAACCACTTAAACCCAGTTCAATGGCATTTCTACATACAATTTAGTCCAATGCCACATCCATACACACCAATGGGCCAAAACAGATCACCAACACAATTCAATTAAAATTAAGGACATAACTGAAACATTCAATCGCTTACCTTCGTTAAAGAGCCTCCGTGCAAATCGTTTGTACACCAAATTTGTAACCACAATTACTAAAGCGAACCCCTGCCTGTGACCTCCAGCGGATTAACGCGTAGCCTATTCATGTCCTCAAAACATGTCTTCGTCGCCTTTTTATTGTTGGCTACGTTCAAAAGCGCATCGGCACAAGTCGATAGTGCGAGTATCAAAGCATTCTTCACACCGGAAGAAATTGCGGCCATGCGCGCATACAATGCAGCCAAAAAACATTTCAACGATTCGCTCGCTGAGGCGCAAGCCGCAATCCCCCAAGAACCCTCAAGTCCTTTTAGCTTTGATGCCAAACTAACTGCCGATTTTTCTAGAAATTTTACCGGAGGAATTAGTCAAGGCAATACCTACATGGGCCTAATCGACCTGAACTTCGGATTCAATACCGATTCGGCACATTGGTGGAAAGGCGGCGAATTTCTACTGCATTTAGAAAACTCAAACGGTCAGCAACATACCGGTACATACATCGGCGATTTCCAAACGTTTTCCAACGTAGAAGCGCCGAATAATTCCTATTTATATGAGCTTTGGTACCGTCAGCAATTGGGTAAGTTTGCCATCAAAGTAGGGAAACATGATTTGAATTCCGAGTTTATGGTTACCGAGAATGGACTAACTTACGTCAACAGTTCGTTTGGTGTTGTTAGTTCTGGCGCATTGGGCGCACCACTCTCCATTTATCCGCGAACGGCCTTAACGGTGATGCTTCAATATCAACCAAACGACGCTTGGAATTTTCAGGCTGCCGTATATGATGGCGATCCGGGTAATTTTGACGAGGATCCCTACAACATCGAAATGTGTTTGAGCCAAGAAGGCGGTTTTTTAGGCATTGCCGAAGCACATTATACCTTTAGCAAAGACGAAAAAACAATTGGTACTTATAAACTAGGTGCTTATTACCATAGCCAACAATATGAAATACATTTCGATACCACCGGACGTTTAGTAACGGGCAATTGGGGTGCTTACGCCATTTTCGATCATAAAATATTTGCCGATCCGCGCCATGATGATGGCGGCCTCAGTGCTTTTGGTCAAGTTTCGATTGCTCCATCAGACATCAACTTGAGTGATTTGTATGTTGGTTTGGGGCTGAATTATGTTGGCGTATTTCGTAAACGTCCAAACGATGTGTTGGGTTTGGCATACGCTCACATGAATGCAAGTAAAACATTGGTCAAGAAAAGCGAAGCACCAATTTTAGCCTACGAAAGTGCCGTTGAACTTACCTATCAATTCATTTTTGGCGACCACTTTATTTTGCAGCCAGATGCGCAATACATCATCAACCCGGGCTTAGATCCAACCATTGAAAATGCCTTTGTGGGTGTTGTTCGCGTTTTTGCGTTGTTTTAAAAAGATCAAGCACAATTTCATAAATACATGCCTACAAATTTCTACCTTGCGCCGAACGACAGTATTCATTTCACATTCTTAAATATCCACATGCGCATTTCAACATGTGCATTTTAATCATCTATACACCCAAAAGCAGCTATGAAAATTAGTTCTAAAATAGCCCTGATCATTGCCATCAATGCAATCTTTTTTTTCGGCTTAGGCGTATTCGCTTATTTCTCTTTAAATAAAATCGAAGCCGCAAAAAATGGCATCGTTGAAAATGCGAACGCCAATTACCATCAGATGTTTAGCGACATGATGCACGATGCGATTCGCGGTGATGTGTATATGGCCATGCTTACCGACCTCAACGATCAAGAAGCTGTTGCCAGCGTCAGAAAATCGTTGGATGAGCACTCGAATGAGTTTAGAGACCGTTTGAAAAAAATCGAAGAATGTAAAGTCAACGACAAAATTAAATCTTCTGTTGCAGCCGTTCGCGCGCCATTGGAAAGTTACATCCAATTGAGTAACGAATTGAGTAATGAAGTGCTCTCTGGCGATTCTACAAAAATGGTCGATGCTCGTGGACGTTTAAAAGACTATGATGTTACATTTGAGCGTCTTGCTGTTGTCATGGAAACATTAGGAACGGAAATTTCCGAAGACTCTGAGAGATTGCGCGTCGAAGCATCTTCAACATTCAACCAAACCCTCAACCTCACATATATTTCTATTGTTGTGGTGTTGCTCATCACTATTGTTTTTGGAATTTTCCTCATGCGTTCGATTACCAAACCCATTGGAGAAGTAAACCGTGTAATTAACTCAGTAGCGCAAGGCAATTTGAAAGAAGAAGTAAGCATGAACATGACTGGTGAGATGGCCGACCTCAACAAATCGCTCAATGTTATGCGGCACAACCTGATTGCGAATGACGAAGAAGTAAAACGCCGCGATGAGGTGAACGACGAAATTGGACGCATCATCAATAAAATGTCGCAGGGCGATTTATCGGAACGTTTCAACATCAATACCAAAGAAGAATTAAAAGCAACAGGCAAACTGCTCAATGCGGCACTCGACAACCTGAGCAAAGTGTTGGACAACATTACGAAAGTATCAAATCTTGTAGCTTCCTCTTCCGAAGAACTTTTGGCAAAAGGTGAGCAAATGCAGGTTTCTACGATGGAAGTTGCCTCTGCTATCAAACAAATTGCAGAAGGCACATCGCAACAAGCACAGCAAACGGATGAGTCGAGCAAACTCATTGAAGGTGTATTGCGTTCATCGGTAGAGATGGGCAAAAAAGCAGAATACATTAATGCTGCCGCGGAGCGCGGACAAAAAAGTTCGACCGAAGGTCTTGTAACGATTCAACGTGTGGTTGAGAACATGGGGCAGATTCAAAGTTCAGCAACAACTACGGCCAATTCCATTTCTATCCTCACACAACGTTCGGAGGAAATTGCCAATACACTCACGGTCATTACCGATATTGCTTCTCAAACCAATCTATTGGCACTGAATGCAGCTATTGAGGCTGCACGTGCTGGGGAAGCAGGGCGTGGCTTTGCTGTTGTTGCCGAAGAAATTCGAAAATTGGCCGAAGATTCTCGAAAATCAGCAGTTGATATTGAGCGTGTAATTCGTGAAGTACAAAAAGATATTTCGGTTGCAGAGAAATCAATTGAGTCGATGGATGTAAGCGTGAAGAATGGTAATTCGGCATCGAAAGAAGCTGAAAATGTATTCCGCAGTACAGAAAAATCAAGTGGCGAAACACTCAACCTTTCCAAAGAAATTGTCAATTACACCATAGAGCAAAAAGAGGCCATCAACACAACAGTTAAAAACATTGAGAAAATTGTGGTGGTATCGGAAGAGACGGCAACCGGAACCGAACAAGTTGCGACATCTTCGTCCGATCTGAGCCAAGGCATGATGGAAGTTACGGCAACGAGCAAGGACATGGCCGATGTAGCCAATCAATTGCGCGAAAGCCTCTCGAAATTTAAGCTGAAATAAACAGCCCATTCTTTTTCTAAAAACTAAAAATAATGGCTGACGAAAAACCATATACGATTGACGATGTTCGGCGCGAAGCTAGTCGTGAAACAGAAAAAGCTGCCGATGTTGTAAAAACAATTCAATTGATTGTTTTTAAATTGGGCGATGAAGAGTATGGCTTGTCAATCGACATGATCAAGGAAGTTATTTCTACGCCCAACATTGCCCGAGTGCCACAAACGCCTGATTATGTCAAAGGCGTGGCAAACATTCGTGGCAACATCATCACTGTTTTGGATCTGGAGCAAAAATTTGGTCTTGCCAAACCGGAACATCATAACATCAAGCAAAACTTCACGCTGGTGCTGAAGAGCGATGAATACAAAGCGGGTGTATTGGTTCGCCAAGTACCCGGAACACTTACGGTAAAAGAATCAGACATTGATCTTGCTTCGGGGTTTATTCAGTACACGAATCTCGACGAGAGCAGCATTATCGGTGTTGTGAAATCTGGAAACAGAATGATTATTCTGATTGACATGATTCGTCTGATTCAAATTGACAATCTTCAAAATATTTCTGCATCTATTCAACCTACCAAAAACACAAACAATGAGTAAACGGGTATTAATTGTTGACGATTCGCTGTACATGCGTACCATGATCAATGAAGCATTGACG
>JAAFIA010000094.1 GCA_013298545.1 Bacteroidota bacterium
AGTTCGATGTGTGAACGCAGGACGGTTATAAGTTCCAAATCTCAAGTTCCAAGTTCCAAAATAGTTCGATGTGTGTACGCAGGACGGTTATAAGTTCCAAATTACAAGTTCCAAGTTCCAAAATAGTTCGATGTGTGTACGCAGGACGGTTATAAGTTCCAAATCTCAAGTTCCAAGTTCCAAAATAGTTCGATGTGTGTTCGCAGGACGATTCTATGTTCCAAATCTCAAGTTCCAAGTTCCAAAATAGTTCGATGTGTGTACGCAGGACGGTTATAAGTTCCAAATCTCAAGTTCCAAGTTCCAAAATAGTTCGATGTGTGAACGCAGGACGGTTATAAGTTCCAAATTACAAGTTCCAAGTTCCAAAATAGTTCGATGTGTGAACGCAGGACGGTTATAAGTTCCAAATCTCAAGTTCCAAGTTCCAAAATAGTTCGATGTGTGTACGCAGGACGGTTATAAGTTCCAAATTACAAGCTCCAAGTTCCAAAGGAATACCATTTGAACACATAGGCGTTTTGGAACTTGGAGCTTGTAATTTGGAATTTGCTTTTATGGGGGTGGGGCAGAATTTGTGTTTTGGAATCTGGAACTTGGAACTTAAATTTTAAATCTCGTTCTCCTTATCTTTGCCGCAATGCATCCCAGAGACATCCGCATTTCCGATTATAGTTACGCACTTCCAGACGATCGTATTGCTCTGCATCCGCTTTCGGAACGCGATGCGTCGAAGTTGTTAGTATATGAGCAAGGAAAAATTTATGAATCGTTGTTTCGTGATCTTGCGGCAGAAATTCCGTCGGACGCCTTGCTCGTATTCAACAACACGCGTGTGATTCGTGCGCGACTGCATTTTCAACGCGAAACAGGGGCTTGGATCGAATTGTTTTGCACCGAAGCTGTTGAGCCATACCACGATTTTTCACGAACGTTGACCCATCACGGCGATGTTGTGCTGCGGGCTTTTGTGGGCAATGGCAAGCGGTGGAAGGCTGGAGAAATTTTGCAGCAAGAAATACAAGTGTCTGGAAAATCTCTGCTTTTAGCGGCTGAAAAAATTACGCCTGTTGAGGAGCAATGGTTGATAAAACTTTCGTGGTCTGACGAATCAGTCTCCTTTGCCGAAGTGCTCGAATCGGCAGGGAAAATTCCGCTTCCCCCCTATTTGAACCGCGAAGAAGATGCTGCTGACGAAGAACGCTACCAAACTATTTTCGCACAACACAAAGGTTCTGTTGCTGCTCCAACAGCGAGTTTGCATTTTACACCAACCGTTTTACAAGCCTTACAAGAAAAGGGAATTCGTACCACAGAAGTTACCTTGCATGTGGGTGCAGGAACATTTAAACCTGTCAAATCGGAGCGCATGGAAGATCACCTCATGCACCGCGAACAGGTATTGATTCCACGTGTGTTGATTGAACAATTAATTGCACAAAAAAATGCGCCGGTGGTAGCAGCCGGAACAACATCGCTACGCACACTTGAAAGTATTTATTGGTTTGGTCAAAAACTGGTTTCGCAACCAGGTCGGAGTGTGGCCGATTTGTTTGTCGATCAATGGAAACCTTATGAAACGACGAGCGAAGTACCCACGCCCATTGCCTTGCGCGCGGTTTTAGATTGGATGAACGAAAACAACAAATCGGTTTTGACGGGCGAAACGCGTTTGCTCATTGCACCAGGTTATACGTTTCGGATTGCATCGGGATTGATTACCAATTTTCATCAGCCACAAAGCACGTTGCTATTATTGGTAGCCGCATTTGTAGGTGATGATTATAAGCGCATTTATGATTTTGCGCTGGAAAATAAGTTCCGTTTTTTGAGTTACGGCGATGGCAGTTTGTTGTGGCGAAGAACACATTAAGCTTCGTATCAAGCATATTTATTTATTTTCGTAAACAGCTATGCCATTCCGTTTTCATTTAAGCACACTTTTCATTTGGTTATGCGGAATAGCCGGTTTTGCTTTCATCAGTTACAAAGCTTGGCACGCATCGTTTACCATTGACGAGAGTTATACGTATTTGCACTATGTGAATGATAGTTTTATTGATCTTATTTCCTATGCGCAATTTTACACCAATAATCACCCGTTAAATAGTTTATTCATGAAGTATGCTGAAATGCTATTCGGCACTTCTGAATTTACACTCCGACTTCCCAATTTGATTTTGTTTTTAGTTTACATGTGGTATTGTTATGCGCTTTTTCGCGACACAGACCGATGGCTTGCCTTGGCCGTATTTGTGCTTTTATGTGTCAATCCTGTGCTCGTTGATTTTTTTGGTCTTGCGCGCGGGTATGGCTTGTCGTTTGGATTTATGGTCGCGTGTTTTTATCATTTTCTGACTAGTCTAAAAACCAAACACCGAAAACACATTTATCTCTTTCATGCCACAGCCGTTTTGGCGATCCTCAGCAATTTCACCATGCTCAATGTTTATGTGAGCTTACTCCTAATTGGGTTGTTTCTGATGCTTGTTGATCGCCTATTTCTTACGAAACAAAAAAACGTCTTTTCTCCCGTTTACAAAAACCACTTGGTTGCCTTTGTGTTGGCACTCATTTTTTTATATGTGCCTGTAAGAAGATTGATCCAGCACAACATGCTTGACTTTGGCGGCAAAGACGGTTTTTACGACAACACGGTCATGAGTCTTATTGGAACCAGTTTTCACAACACACATATCGCTGCTGGTTTACTGCTGTTTTTTCAAGTTCTTGTTACGGGTATTGTTGTGGCTTTTTTTGCTTTGCTTGTTTGGAAAATACGACAACGCGATTTTGCTTTTTTTGAAAACCATCTTGGTTTGATTGTTTCAAACCTGCTACTTATTTCGCTTGCTGTGATGATCGTGATGCAACATGTGTTGCTTGGCACAGATTACTTGGTTGCGCGGTTTTCGGTTTTTTTATACCCTTTGCTTATCATTCACATCGCTTATGTGTTTCGCTATATCTTCCATTTAGGTTTTGAAAAGATGAGTCTGGCAATTGTGTTTGTTCTTGCAACACTCGCGGTTGTTAGTTTTTCGAGAAAAGCCAACTTGTATGCCTGTTCGGAATGGGAATTCGATCAGGAGACCAAAAACATGCTTCAACAACTCAAGAACCATAAGCCACAATCGGGCAAATTGAAGTTGGGTGTTCATTGGATTTTTGAGCCCACCATTAATTTTTATAAAAAGATCAACCTCTTAACTT
Organism: Bacteroidota bacterium; assembly: GCA_013298545.1. Lineage (GTDB taxonomy): Bacteria > Bacteroidota > Bacteroidia > Palsa-965 > Palsa-965. The sequence continues at coordinate 3,214 of JAAFIA010000094.1, forward strand.
GGCTCGATACGGTTGATCGCGAAAAACCGAAATTGGAGGATGATTTTTACTATGTGTTTGAGACAGACAGCCTTCCTTTAGAGCGTGGACAGGCAGAACTTGTTTTACGATTTGAAAAAACCAATACCCTGCTTATTCGGAATAAAAGGCCGCCAACGAACGTTCTGGAATTGAGCCGCTAATTTTGGTTCAAAAAACACCCTTATTTAGATTCATTTTTAATAATTGCCTCCTTTTACCTGTTTTCGCCTTCTTGTGAACCAATTTCCTTACAATTTGTTAGAGATACAAATCAATAAACATTGGCAAAACCAATCGCGCTAATTACATTTGTCCCCGATTCGGTACGCGTATCTAATTTGTACCAAACGTTTAAAACCTGCAATTCTATCGTATGACTAAATTCCTGACTTCCTCGCTCGGCAAAAAAACGGTGATGGCCATGACAGGTTTGTTCCTCTGTATTTTCTTGTTGGAACATCTCTACACCAATGTTCAACTTTTCTTTGGCGATGGTGGCAAATCTTTTGACGAAGCCTCGCACGGCATGGTTCATAGCATCATCATCCGCATCATTGAGGTGGTGTTGTTTTTCTCCATCATCGTTCACGTTTATCAAGCTGTTGTATTGACAAAAAACAACAGCGATGCACGTCCGGTAAAATACGCCGTAAATGGTGTAAGCAAAACTAGCAGTTGGTTTTCGCGCAATATGTTGCTTACTGGCAGTATTATTCTGTTTTTCATTGTTGTTCACCTCTACAATTTCTTTTTGCCCTATCGCATCACGGGCGAAGTTGTTGAGCCGGAAGCGCAAGGAGAACATTTGGCTGAGCGTGTTGCGGCGGCATTGACCAATCCGTATTATGCGGCTTTGTATCTGATTTCTGTTTTGTTTCTGGCTTTTCACCTCAACCACGGATTCCAATCGGCGTTCCAGACGCTGGGCGCAAATACCAAAAAGTATGTTCCAATTCTGAAAATGGCTGGAACCGCTTTTGCTATTCTGATGGGAATTGGCTTTGCCTCTTTCCCTATTCTGTTCTTCATTTTTGGTGAGGAATTTTTAAACTGGAATTTGTAAAACGACTGTACCCGATTCGATTATGAGCAGCAAACTCGACGCTAAAATTCCTGAAGGACAACTTGAAACCAAGTGGTCGCAGTATAAATCCAGTGTTCCACTGGTCAATCCCGCTAACAAACGCAGCCTGCATATCATTGTGGTGGGTTCTGGTTTGGCAGGATCTGCAGCCGCAGCATCGTTGGCCGAAATGGGTTATAAAGTAAAAGTGTTCTGTTTTCAGGACAGCCCGCGCCGCGCGCATTCCATCGCCGCCCAAGGCGGTATCAATGCCGCAAAAAATTACCAAAACGATGGCGATAGTGTGTATCGTCTTTTCTACGATACCATCAAAGGGGGTGATTACCGCGCTCGCGAAGGCAACGTCTATCGCTTGGCCGAAGTCAGTACCAGCATCATTGATCAATGCGTAGCACAAGGCGTTCCTTTTGCGCGTGAATATGGTGGCTTGTTGAGCAACCGTTCTTTTGGTGGAACACAAGTACAACGTACATTTTACGCCGCTGGTCAAACCGGACAGCAATTGTTGCTTGGTGCGTATTCTGCGCTCGAACGCCAAATTGGCCTTGGCAATGTAGAAATGTACTCGCGCCACGAAATGCTCGATGTGGTTCAGATTGATGGTACAACACGCGGCATCATTGCGCGTGATTTGGTTTCTGGAAAATTGGAACGCCACTTTGGACATGCTGTATTGCTTTGTACTGGTGGTTACGGAAACGTATTTTTCCTTTCTACCAATGCCATGGGATCTAACGTTACAGCAGCTTGGAAAGCCCATAAAAAAGGTGCGTTTTTCGGAAATCCGTGCTTCACACAAATTCACCCAACGTGTATTCCGGTTTCCGGCGATCACCAATCGAAACTGACCTTGATGTCGGAGTCGCTGCGGAATGATGGTCGTATTTGGGTTCCCAAAGCACAAAATGATACACGCAAAGCGACTGATATTCCAGAAGAAGAACGCGATTATTATTTGGAGCGTCGTTATCCGGCATTCGGAAACTTAGTTCCACGCGATGTGGCCTCGCGCGCAGCAAAAGAACGTTGCGATGCAGGTTATGGCGTTGGTACTTCCAAAATGGCTGTTTACCTCGATTATGCTTCAGCGATTGAGCGTTACGGAAAACAACAAGCCACAAAAATTGGAGAGCACAATGCGGACAAAAAACGCATTACCGAGTTGGGCAAAGAGGTGGTGAAAGAAAAATACGGCAACTTGTTTGACATGTACGCTAAAATTACGGGCGAAAATCCGTATGAAGTTCCGATGCGTATTTATCCTGCGGTTCACTACACCATGGGCGGACTTTGGGTTGACTACAACTTGATGACAACGGTTCCAGGCTTGTATGCCTTGGGCGAAGCAAACTTCTCCGATCATGGTGCAAACCGTTTGGGTGCTTCGGCCTTGATGCAAGGTTTGGCTGATGGTTATTTTGTAATTCCTTATACCATTGGTGCATACTTGAGCACACAAATTCGTGAGAAAGCGATTCCAACAGATCACGCGGCATTTGTAGAAGCCGAGCAAAAAGTTCAGGCTACGCTCGATCAACTGATGAATATCAAAGGCACGAAGCCTGTTGATTATTTCCACAAGCGTTTAGGAAAAATCATGTGGGACAAATGTGGCATGGCGCGTAGCGAATCTGGCTTAAAGCAAGCGATCGCCGATATTCGAGCCTTGCGTGAAGAATTTTGGAAAGACGTTCGTATTCCTGGTGCGCAGAACGAATTGAATCCTGAATTGGAAAAAGCGGGGCGTGTAGCAGATTTTATTGAGTTGGGCGAATTGATGTGTGTTGATGCCTTGAACCGTAACGAATCGTGCGGTGGCCATTTTCGCGAAGAGTTCCAAACCGAAGAGGGCGAGGCCCTGCGCGATGATGATAACTTTAAATATGTTTCGGCATGGGAATTCAAATCGACAGGAAATTTTGAACTGCACAAAGAATCGCTCATTTACGATCGCATCAAAGTATCGCAACGTTCATACAAGTAATTCAACAGAAATAAACACTGCCGCTAGCGCGGCATAAGAGATATACTTATGGAAGGCTCATCATTGAATCTGACACTTAAAATCTGGCGACAAAAGAACGCCCAAGATTCGGGCAAATTCGCAACATACAATGTCAGCGATATTTCTACGGATATGTCGTTTCTTGAAATGATTGATGTGCTGAACGAGCAGTTGATCACGAAAGGTGAAGAACCCGTTGCTTTTGACCACGATTGCCGCGAAGGCATTTGCGGCATGTGCAGCATGTACATCAATGGCCGTGCGCATGGTCCGTGGAATGGTACAACAACGTGCCAACTCCACATGCGTGCATTCAAAAATGGCGAAACGATTACGATTGAGCCTTGGCGCGCGGGAGCATTTCCGGTAATCAAAGATTTGGTTGTCAACCGTTCGGCATTTGATCGCATCATTGCAGCAGGTGGATTTGTTTCGGTCAATACAGGAAACGCGCAAGATGCCAACGCTCTCCCTATTCCAAAAGACGATGCCGATGCTTCTTTTGCTGCGGCAGCATGTATTGGTTGTGGAGCATGTGTGGCTTCGTGCAAAAACTCTTCGGCGATGTTGTTTGTTTCAGCCAAAGTTTCGCAATTGGCCTTGTTGCCACAGGGACAGCCCGAGCGAATCGACCGTGTGTTGAATATGGTGAAACAAATGGATGAAGAAGGTTTTGGAAATTGCACCAATACCGGAAGCTGCGAAGCCGAATGCCCGAAAGAAATTTCGCTCGACAATATCGCACGGCTGAATCGTGAGTATTTGTTCGCGACCTTGAAAAAGTAATGTATAACGTTTTGCGATCTATGGACTTATGCGTTTTTTAAGTTCCAGACTTACAAGTTCCAAATTTCGCGATATACAATTCCCTAAAAAGCGGCCCGACGCAATGCGTTTCGGGCCGTTTTCTTTTTACTTTCAAGGAAAATTCATTCATGAAACTTTATCCCATACGAAGATCTGTTTTACGCAGCGACCTTGCTGCGCCTGAAGTACAGAAGCGTTTAGAGCATTTGTTGCAGCTTCATAACCACGGTTATAATGCCGATGAGGTGTATATCGGTTATTACAATGGCGGTATTGAAGGCCGCGGATTCTGGATTCAGCGTTACGAATCATTTGATCAATATGCTGTTCCCTCTGCGCACCTCGAACTTTTTCACGAAGAAAAAGGCTGTCGAATCGAACTGGAATTTCGGCAAACGCGTTATATGCATCTGCTTTTTAATGTGGCCGCAATCTGTACCATAGCTCTTGCAATACTTGTGCTTTTGCTTGTTGTTGCCGGAAAATTACGCCAAAGCCAGCAGGAATTATTGCTTGGGCCTGTCTATGGTCTTGGCTTGTATGGCTTATTCTGGTTGCTGTTTCTTTATCAAGCGCACAGAACGGAGCGCGATTTGGCGCAGCAATTATCCATGACCGTAGTTGGGGCGGAATAAGAAACAAAAAGGGATGCAAAAATTCCTGTTTTCGGCGTTTTCTTTTCTCGTATTTTCGTGAAGACAAAATTTACCCTGACATGGCTGATAAAAACGCATACACCGAAAAAATTAAAACATCTTATACAAGCGCAGGCGACCATATTTACATGGGTGCAGGTGTGTTGGAAAACGAAATTATTGCAGAGGCGCAAGTAAAAATTGCGTTGCGGATGATGAACCGCCACGGCCTTGTGGCTGGTGCAACAGGAACTGGAAAAACGAGAACCTTGCAAGTAATTTCGGAAGCACTTTCGGATAAAGGTGTTCCGGTTTTTTTGCTCGATGTGAAGGGCGATTTGTCGGGTATGGCCAAGGCTGGTGCGAGCAATCCTAAAATTGAAGAGCGTGTAAAAGCGTTGAATACCACGTTTTCGCCCAATGGGTTTCCGGTTGAGATTTATTCGCTGTCGGGAAAAACAGGTGCGCAGATGCGGGCTACGGTTACCGAATTTGGTCCGATTTTATTGTCGAAAATTTTTGATCTCAACGATACACAAACGGGTGTGATGAGCGTGTTGTTTAAATATGCCGACGACAATAAATTACCGTTGTTGGATTTAAACGACCTGAAAAAATTGCTGACGTATTTGAGCGATGGCGAAGGCGCGGCAGAAATCAAAGAGAGCTATGGAAAAATTTCCACCGCAACTTCTGGAACAATTCTCCGCAAAATTGTGGCCCTAGAACAACAAGGTGTAGCACATATTTTTGGCGAACCATCTTTTGACATAGACGATTTATTTGAGCGTGTGGACGGAAAAGGGGTGATCAGTTTGCTCAATATTCAGGATGTTCAGGATAAACCCGTTTTGTATTCTACTTTTTTGCTTTCGTTACTCGTAGAAATTTACCAGACGATGCCGGAAGCAGGCGATTTGGACAAACCGAAATTGGTCTTCTTTTTTGACGAGGCGCATTTGTTGTTTAAAGATTCGTCGAAAGCATTTCTCGAACAAATTGAGCAAATTATCCGCTTGATTCGTTCTAAAGGAATTGGTGTGTTCTTCTGTTCGCAATCGCCGCTTGATGTGCCTGATTCTGTTTTGGGCCAACTCGGAACGCGCGTTCAGCATGCTTTACGTGCTTTCACGCCAAACGATGCCGACAATTTGAAAAAGACCGCGCGTACTTATCCGAAATCTGATTTTTACGAAATCGATACGGTGCTTACATCGCTTGGAATTGGTCAAGCACTTGTTACAACATTGAGCGAAAAAGGAACGCCAACCGAGCCTGCAGCGGTTCATTTAACGCCACCGCGTTCGGTTATGGGACCCATGAGTGCCGACGAGCATCAGGCCCATTTGAATGCTTCTGAAATGTATAAAAAGTACAAAGACACACTCGATCCGAAAAGCGCGTACGAAATGCTGACGGAGCGGGTGAATGCGAAAATGGAAGAAGTGGAAACACAAAAAGCGGAGGAAGAAAAAGCCAAAGCTGAAGCGAAAGAAGAAGCAGAGCCCAAACAACGGAAAAACGAAAAATCGACCCTTGAAAAAGTCGTTACCAGTCCAGTTACCCAACAATTTGGAAAATCGTTGGTCCGTGGCTTGATGGGCATGTTATTTGGTGGTGGTGGAACGCGTCGTAAAAAGAAGAGTTCTTTTTTCTAATATTGAGTATTGATTTGAACGTATGTTAAAGCAAAGCCTTCAGCAGAAACTTCTGCAAAAATTATCTCCGCAACAGATTCAATTGATGAAACTGTTGCAGTTGCCTACTGTGGCTTTGGAGCAACGCATCAAAGAAGAATTGGAGTCGAATCCGGCGTTGGAAGAGGGTGAAGAGCGCGATGAAGATGATCGAGACGATGATTTTGAAGAAACAGAAGATGGTCTTTACGAAGATGAGGTGGATGGTGGCGATGAGTCGGAAACCATTGATGTGGTTAACGATGACCGCGATGATGACCGTTCTAAAACAGAGGATAGTTTTGAGTTGAATGAGTTCATGGATGAGGATGAGGGCTATTCGTATCGTGAGCAGGTAAACAACAGTGGGCCGGACGATGAGCAGCGGGAAATGCCACTTTCGCAAGGACCTGGATTTATTGATCAATTGTTGACCCAGTTGGGTTTGCAGCCCTTAGACGATCATCATTATCAAGTTGGGGCGTATTTGATTGGCAACATTGATGAGGATGGGTACATGCGCCGCGATTTGGAAGCGGTGATTGATGATATTGCTTTTGGGCAAAATATTCAAACGAATAAAGAGGAGTTGACGGAATTGTTGGAATTGATTCAGACGTTTGATCCGCCGGGCGTTGGTGCACGCGACTTGCAGGAGTGTTTGCTTTTGCAATTGCAGCGCAAAATGCCGAAGTCGGCAGAAATTGTATTGGCCATGCGTGTGGTGCGCGAGCACATGGACGAATTTTCAAAAAAGCATTACGATAAAATTGCGCGCAAGTTGGGTGTTGATGACGATTCGTTGAAATTGGTGATTCGCGAAGTAACGCGTCTCAATCCGCGTCCGGGCAATTCTACGGGCGATTCGCAGCGCACAGTTCAAGATATTATTCCAGATTTTTTGGTTACCAACAATGACGGAAAGCTAGAATTGACGCTCAATTCGCGCAATTTGCCTGATCTGCGTGTGAGTAGCATGTACAACAATATGTTGCAAGAATACAGTCGCAGCAAAGACAAGAGCAGCAAAGAGGCGGTTTCCTTCATCAAGCAAAAAATTGATTCGGCTAAATGGTTTATGGATGCGTTGCAGCAACGGCATTATACGTTGTTGTTTACCATGCAAGCGATTCTCGAACATCAGTACGCTTATTTTCTTGATGGCGATGAAACGCATTTGAAACCGATGATTCTGAAAGATATTGCAGACAAAGTGAGTCTTGATATTTCAACGGTTTCTCGCGTTGCAAATAGTAAATATGTGCAAACACAGTTTGGCACATTTTTGCTGAAGAGTTTTTTCTCAGAGTCGTTATCGACAGATAGTGGTGAAGAGGTTTCGACGCGTGAGGTGAAAAAGATTTTGCAGGATGCGATCTCGGGAGAGAATAAACGTAAACCATTGACCGATGATCGGTTGACAAAAATATTGCAAGACAAAGGCTACAACATTGCACGACGTACGGTTGCTAAATATCGCGAGCAGTTGGAAATTCCAGTTGCGCGTATGCGTAAAGAATTATAACCGCGCTTATCATGCAGCGCGCGGCTCACTTTTTTTCTTCGCTTTTTCATCCGCTTTTTGTGGTGTTGTTGGCCTCAATAAGTGTGTTGTTTTTCTTTCCATCATACAGTCAGGCGGATGATAGTCGGTTGCGGTTGATTATTCTTGTGGCGTTGGCTGTGGGTACAATTTTTTTGCCGATGGTTTCGGTTTTTATGATGTTGAAAATGGGGCGCATTTCATCGGTGCGGATGGAAAATCAGCGGGAGCGCAACTGGCCCTTATTGCAAACGATTATCATTTACATGGCGGCATTTTATGTGTTGCGGGCGCGGGTTGTGCCACCGTTTATTCCGTTTTTTTTGTTGGGGAGCATTGTCGGGTTGTTGTTGACGTTGCTGATTAATCTGCGTTGGAAAATCAGTTTGCATTTGGTGGCTTGGGGTGGCTTGTGCGGGGGCTTGTTGGCGGCACTTGTGCAATTGGAGGAAGGGCCGCCATGGTTATTGGCCTGTGCTTTTCTGGTGGCTGGAATTGTGGGAACATCGCGGTTATTGCTCAACGCACATTCGCCAGCACAGGTTTATGCGGGGTTTGCCTTGGGTTTTGGGGTGGAGTTTGCGGTCATTTATTATGGCTTGCGCTAAAATATTTATGCGAAAATGTTTGGATAATTCATATTTATCGTAATATTGCGATCAACAACAGCGGACGCGCTGTTTTATTTTAATCTAATCAATCGTAATATAACGATAAAACAAATTCTTATGGAAACAAGTGAAGATATCAAAGCGATGGTGCGCGACAAATATGCGACCATTGCCAATCAGAGCAAAACAATGAATGCGGCTTCGTGCTGTGGGGCAACAGGCTGCGGCGAAGGGGTCGATTACACGATTTTCTCTGAAAATTACAGCAAGTTGGATGGTTATGTAGCTGATGCCGATTTGGGCTTAGGGTGTGGCATTCCAACACAGTATGCACGCATCAAAAAAGGCGATACGGTGCTGGATCTCGGTTCTGGTGCGGGTAACGATTGTTTTGTGGCGCGTACCTTGGCGGGTGAGTCGGGCAAAATCATTGGCGTGGATATGACGGAAGCGATGATTGATAAAGCGCGGGAGAATGCGGAGAAATTGAATTTCAACAATGTTGAATTTCGGTTGGGAGAGATTGAAAAATTGCCGCTTTCGGCCAATCGGGTAGATGTTGTGTTGAGCAATTGCGTGTTGAATTTGGTGCCGGATAAGCAAAAAGCATTTGCCGAGATTCTGCGGGTATTGAAGCCAGGCGGGCATTTCAGCATTTCGGATGTGGTAACATCGGGGCCATTGCCGGAATCGACGCGCAAGGTTGCGGAATTGTATGCGGGTTGTGTTTCGGGAGCAATTCAAGAGGCGGACTATTTAGGCATCATCGCAAAAACAGGCTTTGTGAATGTGCGTGTGGAGAAGAAAAAGCAGATTGAAATTCCTGAGGAGATTTTGGCGCAATACATGGACGCGGGGGCGTTGGCGGAATTGCGCGCGAGCGGGGCGGGAATTTTCAGCATTACGGTTTATGGTGAAAAAGCGAGCGAGGCGTGTTGCGCGCCGGGGTGTTGCAACTAATTTCTTCTTGAAACAAAAACGCCTTGTGGGTATTTGCTCGCAAGGCGTTTTTGCTTTTTACAAACGGATTGACAAAACAGCGGTTGTGTTGTAAAAATGAATGATTTTACCTGTATTCAACGTATTTTCCTAACTTTATATGCTGATTTTAATGCAAAATCTATCGGAAAAACGAAGCCTTTTGAGGTGATTATCCGTATATAGGTTTTGTATATTTGAATACGACTCTTTTTCCATCATTATCAACTCCAACATTGAAACAACGCTTACTTAGTTTAGTCTTTTTATTAGTCAGTTTTTCTGCATGGTCTGCCAATCGGTATTGGGTTGGTGGCTCAGGCGTATGGAATGATCGTTTACACTGGGCCGAGGTTTCGGGTGGCAAAGGAGGATTTAGCATTCCCTCACAATCCGATGACGTTTTTTTTGATGCCGCATCGCTAGATAAACTAGCGGAGGTAAGTATTCCCGCTTTGTCAAAAGCATTTGCAGCTCGTATTCATTTCAAACATTTACCCGAACAAGAAATCCGGCTGAGTGGCTCTGGCGAAATATTCCTTTCAAAACAATTAACGATCGCCTCCGAATTTGAAGACGCATTTGTTGGATCATGGACTTTCCTCATTTCTGATTTTCATGCCGCTAATGGCTCGCTCATTGCCTCAGAAAAAAACCATTTGTTTCAGGGGAAAATGATCTTTCAAGCAAATGACCGTCTTCTGCTTTCCGAACCCGTTTTGGTTGAAGGAAATCTATTTGTCAACAACACCATTGAGGTAAAAGACTTTAATCTCTACGTTTCTGAAACATGTGTCGCCACTGATTTTATTTTTTCGGGTGGAACACTTCACGCCAAGCAGAATTACAAACTAAATTCCGCCAATACACAACGACAAACAAATCCAAACGAATCGCCACTCAGTCACATTGTAACCGTTGTAGTTGTTCCCAATTTATGCAATGGTCAATGTACCGCAACGGCAACCGCAACGGTAACGGGCGGCTCTGGAAATTTTTCTTACACGTGGAGTAATTCACAATCAACCCCAACAGCAACCGGACTATGTGCAGGAACGTATTTGGTAGTCGTTACCGATTTAGTTGGTGGCGATCAAGTTCCCGCTTTTGCCATTGTTACTGATCCGCCGCCTTTAATTATTTTCTTTTCCAATACACCACCGCTTTGCAACGGTCAATGTACCGGAAGTAGTTCTGCAACGGTTGCCGGCGGAACACCCGGCTACACCTACTTGTGGAGTCCGGGAGCACAAACAACACCTACCATTGCCAATCAGTGTGCAGGAACTTATACCCTTGCTGTAACAGATTTGAATGGTTGTACAGTTTCGCAAATTTCCATCATTACGCAGCCAACGCCACTTTTACCAAACGGTGTACGGACCAATGTAACGTGTAACTCAACTTGCAACGGAACCGCAACCGTCAATCCTTCTGGCGGTACTGGGCCATATACCGTAAACTGGATGCCTGGAAATTTTACCACCAACAGCATCACGAATCTTTGTCCTGGTTCATACACCTGTACTGTAACGGATAATAATAATTGTACGGCAACATATATCGCAAGCATCACACAACCGACACCTATCCTGTTAAGCATTACGCCAACAAATGTTTCTTGTTTTGGTCAATGCAATGGTGCTGCAACCTCGTCTGTTAGTGGCGGCGTTGGCCCATATACTTACCTCTGGCAACCAGGCGGACAAACA
>JAAFIA010000095.1 GCA_013298545.1 Bacteroidota bacterium
AGGTTATCGAAATTTGCACGCATGAGTTGGATATTCATGCCTTCTTGTACATCGCCATAAAGAATAATGGAATTTGCATTTTCATCAACATTCTGAATGCCCCGAACAACAGGCTCTTTAGTTTCTTCGTCGATGATAGCAAAGGGAAAGAGTAATCCAGAGGCTGGTAATTCAGAGGCTTTTTCTCCCAGATATTCCTTGTACAAATCGAGTACCGGCTTGCCGTCAATTTCGTACAAAATATTTCCTTTGCACTTGGTAATTTTACGCAATGGCCCGAATTGATCCCAACCACCTTTTGATCCATGAGCAACTTTGAGATCGTTGCTGTAAAAACCAATAGCAACCAGTTGATTTTCGCTAAGTGTTGAATTTAATCCAACAAGTGTTCGTTCGAAACGTGTATCGTCGCCAGCCACACCACCCGAAACCGGAACACGTCCTTTTAATGTTTCATTGATACCAGACAGTAAATTTCCAGCATTGATCCCCGAACAACTCAATAAGAGAATGTAAGCGAGCTTATCATCGTTGAAGTAATCGGCAATTGCTTTTCCAATGGCTTTATCATCTTCTTGGCGCAATTCAAAAAGTTTAGATCGAATAGTCGTTTTTTCAAACTCAATGATCGTTGCAATGATGGATTCGTCGCTGAGGTACTCGTCCATAATGTTGCCTGCTGTACTGGAGGTAACGACAGTTGCATGGGGGTATGCAGCCGTAATTTGAGTAAGGTAATCAGGATTCGTCTCTAGCGTAGGCCGTGAACCAAAGATGAGGCAAAGGTTGGCATTAACAACGTTGTTAGTCGTATTGGTCCAAGCATTCTTATTCCAAGTAAGTTGGGCGGTTTTCATAAAGTACTGGTTTGGGTCTGAAGCCAAATTTACATTTTATTTATGAAATCAAGCTCTTACATTACCGTTAATAGAAGTTGACTCAACCAATTCATCATCAATTTCCCCAAAAATTGTTTCGTAATTATGGCCACATGTTTTTTCGTGCAAATTGGGTTTATTGACTACCAGATTTTTCCAGCGAGCAAATTGTTTTGGATTTTTAAGCATATCTAGGAAATCGCTGTAACGCTCGTAATTGTTGAAGAAATCGCCTGCTAAGAGGTAGTGCACCAAGGAGAAAGCTGTTTCATACCCCGAATAATTAGATTCGGAAACAGAACTCAATGTTGCCAAATTAAACGATTCCGGATCATAGAAAATGTTAACAAATTTCTCGACCAAATTATAAGCACCATCGATGTGTTTTTTGGTTGCTATCATTGCTTTCATGCCTTCTTCTTGTCCTTCTTTAAAAAGCAAATCCAACGCATTGGCAAACATCTTGCTGCTATTGATACCTAAATAAACGCCCGAAGCAAAAATCGGATCGAGGAATTTTCCGGCATCGCCTAACATAACAAAATTTGAACCGAATGTTTTTTCGGCGAAATAGGAATAATCTGAAACGGCAATGAGCGGTTGTGCAATTTCAGCATGCGCCAAAATCTCGCGTGTGAGCGAGCATTCGCGCACTTCTTGAAGATAAAATTGTTTCTGCCAATCGTCCTCGTTACCACTACGTTTAAACTTTTCTTTTTGTTCTTTAAGGTATTTCCGATTGACAACAAGGCCAACACTTAAGCGATCTTTTCCAACGGGCTGAATGCCAAACCAACCGCTTTTATGTGCTTCGAGATAAACAATTTGCAATAAACCAACATCAATTCCTTGCGTGTATTTTGCACCTTTCCAATGTGTCAAGAATGCAATGCGATCGAGGTCTTGATAAGCATTTTTATCGCCAGATCGTTTGGCTAAAAAGGTGTCTTGTCCACTCGCATCAATGAGAAAACGTGCTTGAAAGGTGTGCCGTGTTTCATCTTGAATCGCATCGACGATTACCGTTCCGTTGGGTCCATTTAAATCTACTTTTTCAACTTTACAACCTTCTCTTTTTTCTGCACCATTTTTCACGGCATTGTCGAGCAACATTTTATCGAAATCGGCACGTACAACGTGAAAAGAAAGGTAACTATCATCATGAATAATATTCTTAAAACACCACGTCGAACTGGATGTGCCGTCGTGATTTGAGAAACGCGCACCAGGTTTTCTAACAAAGCGTTTTTTCATTTCATCGAGTACGCCTAATTCTTCAAAGAGTGGGTAGCAAAATGGTAAGAGCGATTCCCCGACATGCTGACGCGGGAAAATTTCTTTTTCGAGGATGAGTGCTTTGTATCCTTTCCGTGCCAGAAATGTTCCAGCCGAAGCGCCCGTTGGACCGCCACCAATGATGATAAAATCGTAGAGCATTTGTATCAAATTTGGTATGAATATAAGCTAAACAGATGGGATGGCGAAACTGATTTTTATCCTAGTTTTGAGGCAATCAAGAGTCGTTGAATGTCGTTTGTTCCTGAATAAATTGCAGCAGCTTGGGCATCGCGGATGGCAGCCGGAATACCACTAGATTCCATATATCCAGCCGCTCCAAAAACCAATTGTGCGTTACGGGCAACTTGTTCGTATGCCTCACTAACTATGATTTTAGTTTGCGAAGCTTTGATTGAAACGGGTTTATTTTCGCTCAATAATTTAGCGGCCTGATAAACCATCAACATCGCCGTTTCTGTTTGTACGTGCATCTCAGCAATTCTGAAGGCAACGGCTTGGTGTTCGCCAATAGTTTTGTTTCCTGATGTACGCGTTTGCGCATACGCAATCGTTTTTTGACAAATACGTTTCATGGCACCCAGATGCAAGGCCGATAAGAGAATGCGTTCCCAGTCCATCGCTTCGTGAAAAATGCGCACACCACTTCCTTCTTTTCCAATCAATGCGGTTGTTGGGACATTTACCTGATTAAGATAAATTGCGGCAAGCGGTGAGCTATGCAGGCCCGCTTTTTTTTCAGGAATACCGATTGTTAAACCAGTTACTTCTTTAGGAACAAGAAATGCAGAGATACCACCAAAAAAACCTTTTTCCGTATCGGTCAACGCATAGACGAGGAAGTAATCGGCTATGGGTGCATTGGTGCAAAAATGTTTTTCGCCATGAAGGATATAACCGGTATCTGTTTTTGTTGCAGTTGTTTTCATGCGAAACGCATCGCTTCCAGCAGTAGCTTCGGTTAAGGCGCAAGCCACGATTCCTTCGCCAGATGTAATTTTCAATAAGGTACCTTTCAATTGCTCATCGTCGGCGTAACGTAATACAGGCAGTAGGCCTGCGCTAAGGTGAGCGCCAAGCGAGAATCCAAGACCACCATCGCTGCAGCCCATCGCAAATGCTTCGAGTGCGAGCGCAGCATCAAAAGCAGAAAATTCTGGGCCTCCGAATTTTTCGGGAACAATACAGGCAGATAATGAATTGGACGCCATTTTTTTCCATTCCTCCCTTGTAAATGTTCCGGCAGTTTCGCGCGAGGCGGTGTCAGGCTCAAATACTTTTTCGGCAAAAGATCGAATGCTTTGCTGCAAGTTGATTTGTTGAGGATCTAACTGGAAATTCATGGGCGTTGATTGAGCGTTTGGAAATCAATTTTACCATTACTGCTTTTGGGAAGCACTTCGGAGAAAATAAATTTTTCGGGAATCATATAAGCAGGTAAGTGCTGTGCTAAATACTGTTTTAACGCGGAAAGATCTGGGGCAATTTTTTTTCCCGTTGCAACAAATGCACAAAGGATGATAAAATGATCAGTAGTTTTTTCTCCCATGACGGCTGCTTCGAGTATATCGGGATGCCGTTCGAGGCACTGTTCAATTTCGGCTGGTTCAATGCGGTATCCTTGTTTTTTAAGCATACGGTCGATTCGTCCGAGAAAAATTAATGCTCCGTTTTCTTCTCGCACCCAATCTCCGGTTTTGTACCAACGTTTGCCTTCCGAAAAATCGAATACGTGATTTGTTTTTTCTTCTTGGTTCCAATAGCCCGAAAATACAGATGGTCCTGAAATGTATAATTCGCCGGAGTTTGCAATTTCGTTAGAACCAATTTTGTATTCAAGTCCTGCGATTATTTTTCCGATTGGATAAGGTGTTTGTCTTTCGCTGTCGATGGGTTGCTCAATTTCGTATGCTGTACATACATTGGTTTCTGTTGGGCCGTATAAGTTGTGAAAACGTGTTTTGGGAAGTATGTTTATCCAATTGTGTAAGGCTTGTGGTACGAAAATTTCGCCGGCAAATAAAAAGTGTTGAAGCGCAGAAAAACTAGTGTTATCTGGTTTTCCATATTCGTACATGATGCGCCATGTGCTAGGTGTAGCATATACAATATGTGGATTCCATGTATTCATGCAGGCAACAAGCAAGCGCGCATTTTTGACAATCGATTCGTCGAGCAAGAGAATTTGTGCGCCTGCATTTAAACCCGTCCAAATGTCAAAGGTGGATAAATCAAAATGCAATGGCGCGATGGATGTCAACCGATTTTGTGAAGGAATTGAAAAATAGTTTAACGACCAATTCACAAAATGGAGTATGTTTTGCGAAGAGAGGCAAACGCCTTTGGGCGATCCTGTTGACCCAGAGGTATAGAGGATTTGTGCAATGTCAAATTTGTTTTTTTCTTCCGAGAAAAAGCTAATTCCAAGATTGCTTGTAAGAAGTGTTGAAAAACCGTTTTGAAATTGGCAGGGAATATCTGATGGAAATGTTTCAGGACTTGCAATGAGTGCGTGTGGTGCAATATCGCTAATCAATGCGCGTGTTCGCTCGTGCGGTGCGTGAGTGTCCAAAGGAATATATGTTGCCTCACAAAGCATAACGGCTAATATAATTACTATGGCATCTTTATTTTTTGGAACAAGAAGCGCAACACGTGAACCGTTCGTGATGTTGTTGGTGGTAAGATAGGCAGCAATACGTGTACTTTGACGTACCAGATCGCCATAGGTAATAAACGATTGGTCGGATTCGACAAGCGCAATGTGATCGGGAAATTTATGAGCATATTCCACGATACGTTGGTATATGGTTTGTCCACTCACCTAATTTTTTGTTGGACGAATGCAGTAATGATCGCTATGGTATCGAGGTTGTCTTGGTCAACTTCATGGGCTTCAAACTCAATTCCAAATTTTTCTTCGAGATGTGAAACCAATTTGAGTGCAACAATAGAATCAATCAGACGGCTACGAATGAGTGAGGTGTCGTCTGTTAGGCTTGACGAGTCATTTCCTTGATAGACCTGATCAATGATAAACTGGCGAACTTCTTGTCGGATAGTATTTGGATCGGTGTTCATGAATCAAAAATAAGGGATTTAATGGAGGGATGAAATGAAATTTAGTCGTTTTCATAACCCAAGCGAGCAAGTGGCTCGGCATAGAGCGTGGTGAGCATTTTAGCAAGTTCAGGAGGTAGTTCGGTTTTCCAGCTACCGGGTTTTCCTTCTCGAAAAAAATTTGTTTGACTCAAATCTTTGAATTGGCTGCCATGCTTGTTTTCGAGTTCTTGAAGGGTTGCGAATGAGCAGCGTTGAATGATTTCCTTCTCTGAAAGAGTTGGTTTGATGTTTAGAAACTGAATGATGCGTTTTAGTTCGATTTCTGAGTTTTGATATAAATTTTCGTATTTCAACAGGAGTATATTTTGTGGTTGCTCTTCTTGCATGATGAGCGCTTTATGTATGTGTTCATCCCAAGAACCAAAAGGGTGAAGCGTATCGATCGCTGTGGTAAAATCTTCAATAGACCCTGAGAAAGCGCCTAATTTTTTGTGGTAATGGTAGTATGAAACAAAAACATCGCGGTAATCGCGAACGATGTAAATGGATTTAGGGAAAATGTCGAACCACGGATGATGTACTTTAATAAAGCGTGGAGTGGCAATTTTATTGACCCAATCAGTTGCACTATATACATCTGGAATGAACTGGTCGATATTCCGAAAATTAATTTTTTCAGAACTGTGTATCAGGTTGGCAAGTATAAACCGAAGCCAAGTATTTCCAGATTTGGGATAAGAAACGAGAAAAGTATCGTTGGGATAAATTTTGTCAATGGCAAGCCGAAAAGCAGCTTCATCGAATTGGCCGATGCTGACTAAAAATTTACGGTAATATTGTTTGAAGGTGCGCGGCATGTAGCTGCGTGAAGGTACTTATTTTAAATAATCAGTCGATATAGCGATGTAAATCGGAAGGATTATCGAAGCGAATGATGTTGTGCGGAAAATGAATACGTTGATTCATCATTTGCCAGCCAGAAACAAATATTGTGGAATCTGAGAAGACTTTATGAAGTTTTTGAATGTATTCGGCAGAGCTAATTTCTTTCATTTCGTGCGTGAAAACAGAAAGCATGTGTTCTGGTTTGGCACTTTCAAAAACTTTTTGAAGATCGTCGAAAGGGACAGATTGACCAAGATAAATTACTTGGTGCCCACGTATTTTCAATTTATAAGAATAGTAGAGTAGGCTAAGTTCGTGTAGTTCTCCTTCGGCAAGGAAGAGGATAAAACGTTTCGGATGATCATTTTTTTTAGGGATGACTTGATCGATCGCAGTTATAAATTTTTGTCTAACGAGGTTACTGATAAAATGTTCTTGAACTGGTGTTATCGATCCAGTTTGCCACATGACGCCGATTTTGCGAAAAAACGGATAAATGATTTCTTCTACGGCATGTTCGAATCCATAGCGAAGGATGCAACTGTTGATCACTTTCTCGAAGCGTTGTTCATCAAAATCAACCATCGAAATGACGAGTGAGGTGATGTGTTCGTTTTCTTCAAGAACGGCCTCGGAGATTTTAACAACTTGACTTGCAATAACTTCGTCATCTAACGAGGCTATTTTAGAAATTTTGAGGCCGTGGTTATTGAGAACGCTAATATTTAAGAGGCGCTTAAGGTCATCCTGAGAGTACCAACGGATATTTGTAGCTGTACGTTCGGGACGCAAGATATTGTATCGTTGCTCCCAGATACGAAGCGTGTGCGCTTTGATACCGGAGAGGCGTTCTAAATCTTTTATCGAATAACGTACTTGCATACTGCTTCAGTTCAACTAATCACAAATTATGTTCTACGCAATAATACAAAGCAAGATGGCTAATTGTTCATGCCGATGTGAATTATTTTCACAGGTTAATGCTCAAAAACCTGAATTCGGGTTTCTTCACGCGGTATAAATTTTCCAATTGGCTCTATATTCAGGTCTATTTGGAGTGCAATTTGCTTGAAATCTTCTTCATTTTCGACTTTTACGGCTACAAGCAAACCACCACTGGTTTGTGGATCGCAAAGGATCGCTTGGGTTGTCTCGTTAATGTCTGAAATTCCGTTTCCATAGCTATCCCAATTGCGTTTCGTACCTCCCGGAACACAGTTTTGGCTGATATAGTGGTGAATATTGTTTAACAACGGGATTTTAGCATAATGGAGTTGCGCCGAAAGGTTGCTTCCGTCGGCCATTTCGCCGAGATGGCCCAAAAGTCCAAATCCGGTTACATCGGTCATCGCTGTTACATAAGGAAGTGTTCCAAATATCTCGCCTGCTTTATTGAGTTTGAGCATAGAAGTTACTGCGGCTTGAAAATCTTCGGCAGTAACAATTCCTTTTTTCTGAGCAGTTGTGAGAATACCGACACCAATCGGTTTGGTTAGAAAAAGGATGTTGCCAGCTTCGGCAGTTGCGTTTTTTTTGAGGTTATTAATTGCTACTTCACCCGTAACGGCAAGGCCAAAAACTGGTTCAGGGTTATCGATGCTGTGTCCACCAGCTAACAGTATTCCTGCTTCTGCGCAAACTGTTCGGGCGCCTTCTAGAACACGACTAGCGAGTTCGGTAGGTACTTTGTTAACGGGCCATCCGAGAATGGCGATAGCAAGAAGCGGTTTACCGCCCATTGCATAAACATCGCTGATAGCATTTACAGAGGCGATTCGTCCGAAATCGAAAGCATCATCGACAATGGGCATAAAAAAGTCGGTTGTACTGATAATGGCTCTTCCATTTCCGATATCGTAAACCGCAGCATCGTCTTTCTTATCGTGCCCGACGAGTAATTTTGGATCATTTGGTGTAAATCCGTTACTGCTGGATTTTAAAATTTGATCTAAAACGGCAGGGGCGATTTTGCAACCGCATCCGGCTCCGTGGCTATATTGTGTGAGTTTAACAGGTAAATCCATCTTGGCTATGATTTAGAATTTTGAGCATGAATGTTTAAAATTAGCGCGGCAATTTGTTCGGGATTGTCTTGTGGATGATTGATTTCAAAAACTACCGGCGCTTGTTTTTTATTGAGCAGGTGGTTATAGGCTTTATCGTAATAACGGAGCGTAATAGCGGCAACCGTTTGTAGATCGTTTTCATCCAATGCTTTCATGCAGTTTTGTGTGTCGAGACCGCCTAAACGCTTTTGAATGCGGATTACGGCTTGTTTTAATTGGCTGGTTTGAAACGTACCGTATTCGCGGATGAGTCTTTGTATGCGTATTTCTAAAGGGATTCGGATTCGATATAAGGGGCTTTTTGACATTTGTTGCCAAAAAGGTAGTGGGACGAAAATGCGTCCAATGGTTTTTGATTCATCTTCAATCCAAATTGTTTTTGACGGATCAATTTGTTGAAGGGTGTAAAAAAGATCATTTTCAAATTGCTCGATCGAGGGTTGTGGGTGCATACCCAGTGCGCCAAAAGCGGAGCCTTTGTGGGAGGCGATGTGTTCGAGATCGATGATTTGTCCGCCCAATTTTTCGATTTCTTTGAGGATGGCGGTTTTACCAGTTCCTGTTTCGCCGCCGAGAACAGCGATTTTGAATGGGTTGGAGAATGCCTGAAGGACGGTGTTTCGGTATGATTTATAACCGCCTTTTAGTGTTTTGACATTTAATCCGGACATTTCAAAGAGCCAAGCCATGCTACCACTGCGCATGCCTCCGCGCCAACAGTGAACGAGTAATTTCCCATCAGGAGCGATTAAGTGTGCTTCTTTGACAAACGATGCGAGTTTAGTGCCGACAATTTCGAGGCCGGATTGGATGGCTGCTTTTTTCCCTTTTTGTTTGTAGAGTGTACCAATTTGAGCACGTTCTTCGTTTGAGAAGAGTGGGAGGTTATATGCGTTTGGTATATGCCCATGCTCAAATTCGGCAGGTGAGCGGACATCGATAACGGGAATCTGTTTGGCGAGATCTAGAAACGAACTGATTTGTATGGATTCGGGCATTGGGATTCCGATTTCGGTTGTGATTTATTGGATTTTATGTGGTATTTGAGGTTCGGAATGCCAGTTAAAAGGCTTATGAAACAAGAAATTTTAGAAAATCCGGTGTAAATTTATAATAAGTTGTTGTTGGAATGGAAAAACTCTTTACATTTGCACCCTCAAACTCGAATCAACCGTCAACCATGGCGAACCACAAATCATCACAAAAGCGCATCCGTAGCAACGACGCTAAACGTCTTGTTAACCGTTATCAGGCAAAAAGTACGCGTACAGCCTTGAAGACCATCCGTACAGAAAAGGATAAGAAGAAAGCTGAAGAGCAATTGCCTAAAGTTACGGCTATGCTTGATAAATTGGCTAAAAAGAATATTATCCATAAGAATAAGGCATCCAACCTGAAATCTAAGCTTACAAAGCGTGTAGCAGCGTTAGCTTAGGGGTGGGGGTACTTGACAAAGGTGTTTGAAAGGGCTATCTTAGCCCTTTCTTCATTTTTATGGGTGAGCCTGCACTGATTATTCCAATTAAAGATTGGGCGGTAGATGACCGTCCTCGTGAAAAGTTACGCGACAAAGGCCGAGGTGCGTTATCTGACGCAGAATTATTGGCTATTATTATCGGTTCAGGGAATGCCGATGAAACAGCAGTTGGTTTGGCTATGCGAATATTGCGTAGTGTAGATTACGATATAGCGCGTCTTGCCTCCATGGATATTAGCGAGTTGCAGGAATTTAGGGGGATTGGAGAGGCAAAAGCAATTTCGATACAAGCAGCATTGGAGTTGGGGCGAAGGCGAAATGTTGATTTGCAAAAAGAGGAACCATTTATTCGTTCAAGTGCAGATATTTGGCGTTTCATGCGACCAGAGTTGGAAGACCTTGCTTATGAAGAGTTCTGGGTGTTATTGTTGAACCGTCGTAATCAGGTTTTGCATAAGAAGTTTATCAGTCGGGGAGGGATGCATGGAACGCTTGTCGATCCTAAGATAATATTCAATTGTGCGTTGCGTCATCGTGCGTCATCGCTTGTTTTGTGTCATAATCACCCTTCTGGCTTACCCGATCCAAGTGAAGCGGATCAACGTCTTACACGGCGTATCAAAGATGGAGCGTCGTTGTTAGATATTACGGTTACCGATCATGTAATTATCGGAAAGCATACATTTTATAGTTTTTCGGATCAGGGGTTGCTTTGATGCTTATTTTTACAGCATGATTCATTTATTGACTGTTATTGGGGCAAGGCCTCAAATTATCAAAGCGGCTGCGTTTAGTAGGGCGATACGTCTTCATTTTGGTGATTCTATACGTGAGATTATTGTGCATACTGGGCAACACTATGATGAGAATATGTCTCAAGTGTTTTTCGATGAATTGGGTATTCCTTCGCCTGATTATAATTTAGGTGTTGGTTCTGGTTCGCATGGAAAGCAAACAGCAGCTATGATTGCGGGTCTGGAAGAAATTTTAATGAAAGAGAAGCCCAATGGCATTGTCTTGTATGGCGATACAAACTCTACGCTTGCAGGGGCTGTTGCGGCATCCAAAATTCATATTCCTGTTATTCATATTGAAGCTGGTTTGCGCTCGTTTAACAAGAGTATGCCAGAGGAAGTAAACCGTATTCTATGTGATCATGTTTCGAGTTTACTTTTTTCGCCTACGCGTGTGGGCTACGAAAATTTGCTCTCGGAAGGGTTCTCGGCAACGATGCCTGAAAAAGCAAGCGCAGAACATCCCGCAGTTTATCATTG
Organism: Bacteroidota bacterium; assembly: GCA_013298545.1. Taxonomy (GTDB): domain Bacteria; phylum Bacteroidota; class Bacteroidia; order Palsa-965; family Palsa-965. The sequence goes on from JAAFIA010000095.1 coordinate 10,940, forward strand.
CGGCGATGTGATGTATGATAATAGTTTATACTTCGCGGAGATTGCCGAAGCGAAATCAGATCTTTTGGTTCGCGAACAACTCAAATCGGGCAATTATTTTTTAGCTACTGTTCATCGTGATGGCAATACGGATGTGGCAGAACGACTTACGGCGATATTTCATGCTTTTGATGCTATTTCTAAGTCTTCTGGAATGCCTGTGGTTCTTCCCTTGCATCCGCGTACGCGCAAACAATTGAATTTACATCCTGACCTGGAACGTCTTATTGCTGAGAATCCACGAATTAAAATATTGCCACCTGCTTCGTTTTTAGAAATGGTTTTGTTGGAAAAAAATGCGCGACTTGTTATTACCGATTCGGGTGGTGTTCAGAAGGAAGCATTCTTTTTCAAGCGTCCTTGTGTTATCCTTCGTCCAGAAACAGAATGGGTCGAATTGGTTTCGTGTGGTGCTGCTATTCTTGCTGATGCAGACCAAGAAAAAATTATTCGGGCGGTTGGGCATTTTGAAAACAATGTTCCGAAGTTTCCTGATTTGTTTGGCGATGGCCATGCATCGGAATTTATTTGTCGTGAAATAATTCGTCATCTGGCATGAGTGTGCTGCTGGTATATACTCCGAAAATTACCAGTCGGAGCCGCTATATGTTTCGGCTCTTTTTTAAAGAACTGCTTGGTCTAGAGGTGAAACTGACATCCGATGTTGCGGAGTTGACAACATGGAGTGGCGCCAAAATTAGTTATGCCCAGCAGGCTGTATCGGACGAATTATTTTTTTATTCGCGGCAATTACTTTTTGAGAGTGGTATTCGTGAGCAAAATATTTCCGTATTCGAATGGGAAGGGCATCCTGTTTTTTTTGCAACGGGCAAGTCGTCGGCATTGCCATTTGATCCTTTTGCCGCTGCATTTTTTCTTGTCAGCCGCTATGAAGAGTATTTGCCGCATATCCGCGATTCGTTGGATCGTTTTGACGCGCATCAAAGCCTAGCATGGCAGCATAATTTTTTGCATGTTCCGGTTGTAGAAAAATGGGCTATACTTTTGCGTGATCTTCTCCAACAACGATTCCCAGAACTTTCTTTTCCTGCACGTTCATACAATTACATTCCATCGCTCGATATTGATAATGCTTGGGCATATCGCGAAAAAGGCTTTATGCGTGTGATTGGCGGATACTTGAAAGATTTGATTGCGGTAAATGTTGTTGAAGTGAAAAAACGAACCCGTGTATTGTTGGGTTTTGAAAAAGATCCATACGACACCTATTCGTATCAACTTGATTTGCAAAAGAAGTATGCATTGAAACCGCTTTACTTTTTCTTGGTTGCAGATTACGGGGTGAATGATAAAAATGTTCCTGTTCAAAATCGTCGTTTTCGCGACTTGATTCGTCATATTGCGGATTATGCTGATGTTGGGGTTCATCCCTCTTTTGGCTCGAATCGTGAGCCGGAACGTTTGCGTGTGGAGATCGGCCGTTTACGAACAATCATTCATCGCGATATTACCAAAAGCCGCCAACACTTTTTGATGTTGAAGTTTCCTGAAACATATCGTAATCTCATGGAACGCGATATTACCGATGATTATTCGATGGGTTATGCCAACGAAATAGGGTTTCGAGCGAGCATTTCTTCTGCATTTAATTTTTACGATTTAGACCAAGAAATAGAAACGACATTACGGATACATCCGTTTGGTGTCATGGATGCTACCTTGAATTATTATATGAAATTAAATCCTGATGAAGCAGTTGAGCGAGTCCGTTTATTGATTGATGAAGTTCGTCAAGTAAACGGAACGTTTATGACCTTGTGGCACAATGAAACGTTGAGTGATGAGAAGCAATGGAAGGGGTGGCGTCATGTTTATGATCGTATTGTGGAGGAGGCGCATGTTCCTTTATGATTGTGCACTTGGCATCATACGAGATTGATCGTGGACGATGGGATGAGTGTATTTCTCGCTCCTTCAATGGAATTATCTATGGTTATTCGTGGTATTTGGATGTAGTTTGTCCGGGATGGGAAGGCCTTGTCGAAGATGATTATAAAAGCGTCATGCCGTTGACCTGTGGAAAAAAAATGGGATTTTCGTATTTGTTCCCTCCATTTTTTGTGCAACAATTGGGTGTCTTTTCGGTAAATAAATTGACGGAAGATGCGGTCAAGCAATTTTTGTCGCACATTCCTGAAAAGTATCGGTATTGGGAAATTAATTTCAATACGTTTAATAAAATTCCCCAAGGCGATTATGTTCTAACACCACATTTAACGCATGAACTGGATCTGATTGATTCATACGAAAACCTTGCGAAGCAATACAGCGAAAACACACGACGGAATGTGCGAAAGGCGGAGAAAAATAATTTAAACTTGGTTGAAAAAATTTCTCATGAAGAAGTCATTACACTTTTTCGAACCAATAGGGGCAAGGACGTTGCTGCATTGGGAGAAATACAATACGATATTCTACGCCGTTTGTTGAAAGCTGTTGATGCACGTCAACGCCTTGTTGCACTCGGGGTTGCAAACGAATCGGGGAAATTAACAGCAGGTGCTTTTTTCGTACTAGCAAATAATAAAGCCATTTTTCTTTTTTCAGGAATGAATGAACAGGGGCGCGAAACAGGTGCCATGTTCTATGTGATCGATCAGTTTATCCGCAAGTATGCACACCATAATCTTGTTTTAGACTTTGAGGGTTCTGACCAACCAGAACTCGCTCGATTTTATAGAAGTTTTGGCGCTAAAGAATGTGTATATTTACAAGCGAAACAAAATCGTTTACCGTGGTATCTCCATTGGTATAAACGATAACCGGAAGAAATAAACCGAATTCACCTTATGATTGTCGATCTGGGCAAAAAACCAAGTGTTTTATCTGCTTACATGGCAGAATTACGCGATGTCAACATCCAAAACGATCCGTTCCGTTTTCGTCGGAATCTGGAACGCATTGGCGAATTTATTGGCTACGAAATAAGCCGTGAACTGGAATACGAAATCCGCGATGTTACTACTCCGCTTGGTATTGCGCCTGTTTCAGTTTTAAAAAAGCAACCTGTAGTTGCAACCATTCTTCGCGCAGGATTGCCCTTACACCAAGGTTTGCTGAATGTTTTCGATCGTGCAGAA
>JAAFIA010000096.1 GCA_013298545.1 Bacteroidota bacterium
AAAATCAATATGCACACGCGCTTTCACAGCATTCAAACACATCAATGCAAATAGCGTATTCTTCTCAGGCGCAATTCGCGCAACAGAAATCAAACGTAAATGATTGTGTTCTTTCCGCTGTTTCAATTCTTCTTGCAAGAAAAGCAAACGCGGCAAATTTCCGGCTACAACAATTTTTACGCTTGCTCCAAATACACCCTTTATATCCTTAGCCTCCGTTTCCGTAGAAGCATGAAATGTGATGTTTTTATAAATGCCTTTGATTTGCGCATACATCAAAAACAATTTTTTCTTCAACCATTTAATCCGTAAGGCCGATTGCGCCAACATGCCCCGCGTTGCCAAAATAAGTTTAGCTTGCGTCTGCAACGAACGCGCAGCAGCCAATACCTGCAAGGTAAACACCGGCGACCACATACTGTTGAGGTAAATAAAATCAGGATTGATTTCAGCAATGCGATCGGCCAATGTTTTTTGCGTCAGTTCTTGCTCAGAAATATAATAAACGTTTTTTCCTTCAACCACATTCCACGCGTCGCGCTGAATGCTTGTGTATGGTGTCGCTTCCGTATAATCCGTATCACGCGTAACAACATAAAAATCGATTTCTAGCTGCAAGTGATCCAGTAAATTGGCGCACGAGCGAACAGGTCCACCCGCTTTTTCGCCAGGCAAAAACCAGTCGATGAAGACCAGCACTTTCGGTTTTGGTTTAGTTGATGTCATGTTGCTTGAGCCAATGTGCAAGAACCACAAGCGGCCAGACTCGCGACCACGTTACGCGTTTATCATCCTTTAAAAAAGCTTGCCAGAGTGTATCAATTCCTTGCGCATCAAATTCGGGTCGTTTGGCGAGTGCCTGCAACTGCGTTTCACAGAATGACCGCAATTCGTTTTTCATCCAATGTTTCCAAGGCAAGGTAAAACCCATTTTCGGACGATCAATGATTTCGCGCGGTAGCAAATCGGCCAAAGCATCGGTAAGCAAGCGTTTGGGCGTATGCGGAAACTTATGGGTGTCGGAAATTTGTAACGCATATTCCACCAAGGTATAATCTAAAAACGGCACACGCAATTCGAGCGCATGCGCCATGCTCATTTGATCGGAATCGCGGAGCAATACATTTTGCATGTAGGTTTGAATTTCTGCGTTCGATACAACTGATAAAAAATGGGTCGCATCGTTTTTCGCTAAAGCGATTCGTGCAAACGTTTCCACCGCGCCCGGATCGGCAATGGGTTTACTCAAAATACCTTGCACTTGTTCTTCCAACAACACTTGCCGCGAGAGCGGATAAAACGTATCAAAGCCAATGCGATTTAACCGCAACACTTCCGCCATTTTATCGCTGGCAATTCCGGGTTTCAATTGGCGCAACACATTTCCACTCGCAGCGCGCATGAAACGCGGAACACGGTTGATCCATTTTTTTTGTTGCAACGCGTATGCTTGTTTAAAAATCGCATAACCCGCAAACAACTCATCGCCACCCAAGCCCGAAAGCGCCATCGTAATTCCGGCTTGCTTTGTAGCTTTTGAAACGATGTAGGTATTGGGGCCGTCGCCGCTCGGATGATCCATGGCCAAAAGCGCGTTTGGCAAATCGTTCAAAAAATCAGCAGGACGCAGTTTTATTTCGTGATGTGTAGTTTTGAATTTTGTTGCAATCAGCCGCGCATACACCGCTTCGCTAAATTCTGAATCGTCGAACGTAACCGAAAACGTATTCACAGGTGTTGTAGAAACTTCGCGCATCAACCCAACAATCGCGCTCGAATCAATTCCGCCGCTGAGAAACGCACCAAAAGGAACATCCGAAACCAAACGCCGCTCAACTGCTGCCCGCAATAAATTTCGAACTTCTTTTTTGATGCTTGCGTAATCTTGATCGCTTGTATTTCTAGCATCTGGCAACTGCCACCATGTTACATCTTGTACACCTGAAGCGTCAATTTCTAACCGATGTCCGGGCATGAGCATACGCACATCGCGCACAATTGTAGCGGGCGCGTGTACCGTTTGATAACGCAAATAATCGCCAAGCGCAGACGTATTGAGTTGCGGCGAAAATAAACGCGAAGCCATCAACGCGCGAATCTCTGAAGCAAAAGCGAAGAGTTTATTATCTTGAAAAATATAAAGCGGTTTAACGCCCAAACGATCGCGCACCAGATGCAATTTGCGTTCTGTTTTATCCCAGAGCGCAAAAGCAAACATGCCATTCAGTTTATCGAGGCAAGCTACACCCCAACGAATCCAAGCCATGAGCAAAACTTCGGTATCGCTTCCAGTTTGGAACGCCACATCGCGCAATTCGTTTTTCAGTTCGCGGTAGTTGTAAACCTCACCATTAAACACCAAGGCATAACGACCATCAGCCGAAAACATAGGTTGATTGCCTGCCGCCGAAAGATCGATGATGGACAAGCGACGATGACCAAGCGTAATGCCAGCATCGGAAAAAATACCGTCGTTGTCCGGCCCACGGTGTGCAAGTGCAGCATTCATCGCTTTTACGGGTAACGTAAAATCCGCTTGTTGTGCAAATTCAAATATGCCGGAAATACCACACATGGGCTTTATTTTTTTGAAGTGAGAAATTCATACAACGTATCTGCCCACGTATCGGGCGTAATGCGCATACCCGCTTCGTGGCTGATTTCGCCCATGCGCACTAATTTTTCGTCCGATAAACTGATGATGGAACGCATAGCCGTTAGCAACGCATCGACATCGTTTGGCGGAAAAGAAAATCCATTTTTATTTTCTTGCAAAAAAGCAGATTTGGCACCAACAGCATGACTGAGTAGCATTGGAAATCCGGCAGCCGCATATTCATGAACCGCCACAGCCCAAGGCTCAATGCGACTTGGCAAAATAAATACGCCTGTTTGTTTTAAGATTTCGGGCAAATCATTGGGTTGGACAAAACCAAAATGTTTAATCTGCGGATGATCTATTGGGACAATGTCGCCTGTGCCGAGACACCACAATTCCCAATCGTTAGGTGTTTCTTTTTTGAGACGGATAAAGGCTTCCCAAAGTTCGTGAACGCCTTTGAAATCGTAATAGCGTGCTGCGAAAATGAAGCGGTGCGGAAATGCGTTTTGCTTTTCGGTTTGATGTGCTTCAAATTGTTTCCCGAAGAAATAAGCATCAGCAGCATAAAATCCCGTTTTGATGGCCTCTTCCGAAAATCCCAAACGGCGTGCATATTTTTTCTGTGCTTCGCCAGGCACCCAAGCATAATTATAACCACGAAGAATTGAAAAGCGCGAGACAACACGAGCAATTTGTTGTTTCCACGTACCCAGCCATTTGTTGTCCATAGCTAAAACAACGGGAACTTTTTCTTTCCATTGCCGGCAAATACGCACATAATCTTTATCAATCCAACCACTACACAAAATAGCATTGGGATTGATTTCGGATACGAGCTTCGTGAGTGTTTCGCGCGTGTAGTTTTTGCGTTCGTACACGTGAATGCGATCCGCAAATTCAAACTGAAACGGAGCTTCTTGATTCACGGGCCAGCGCACAAGATGAATTTCCGCATCGGGATATTTCGCTACAAAATGCGCCATACATGCTGTTGTGTAAGCAGCAAGTTCGGTGTAGAGAAACAACATCTTTCGTTTGATGGCCATACAATCAAGCGGGTTTTATTTCGGGTGAATGAATTTCTGTTTCAGCAGATTCAGTTTCTTCCTCATCTTCTTCGAGTTCTTCTTCCTCAGCCAATTCGTATTCGTAATTTTTTCGAGCATAATAATAGAGCCACGCAAAAAACGGAAATCCATTGATGAAATAATGGCCTTGTCGGAAGAGATACAAGAGTATAACCGTCAGCGCTGCCGAAGAAATAATCCAGTAAGGATTATCTGGATCGAATTTTTGGCGGCGCACAAATCCTCGGATGATAAATGCAAACACCATAATCACGCCAACAAGCCCTTGTTCGGAAATGATGCGTAGAAACATGGAATTGGCATCGGAAAGGTTGTTGGCAAAACCAAACGTTTTGATTTCCTTGGTAAGCGAGTATTTGTTGGAAGCAACACCATGCGAACCCAAACCTGTTCCGAGTAAAAAATTGCTTTTGAAATTTTCGGTCGCAATGACGTAGTTGTTGTAAAATACAATACTCGATCCGTGAATGCTACGAATATCAATTTCGCCCGTTCTAAAAATGATAAACGTACTATCCCAACGGTAGCGAAAATCTTCAACATTATTGTAGAGGTAAACAAACGCACCAATGGCAATGGGAATGACAAAAATTAAGTAACGCAGCAACCCGAAATTGATGAGCAACAAGAGCAAGGAAATAAAAATACCAATGTAGCCCAAAGAAGAAAATGTAAGCAGATACACCAAAATCACCAAAATGCTGCGGATGCGGCTGTATTCAAAAGTTTGAAAACGCAAGATGTTGTAGAGTGCTACAAAAAAAGCGGGAGCCATGATGGCGGCATATTGCGAAGGTTCGCCAAAGACAGCATTGACACGAATGCCAAAATTTCCACCTGTTACAACGGCCCATTTATTAAAAATGCCTAACCAATGAAAATCGTAGCCTGGCGTAAATCGAAGTTGAAAAGAAATAAACTGAATCAATCCAATAAGCGTTACGATGTATGCGGCTTTGAGGTAATAGCGAAAGAGCAGCTTGACATCAAACTCAAAACGCTCGAACACATAGTAATAAAATAAATACGAAGCCAATACACCGAGATAGATCTTGAGGAATTGTGCCATCTCGTTGTTGCCAAGCACCACATTGAGCACACCGGTAAGCAGAAAAAATCCGGCATACAACCAAAATTTCCCGGGCACACCATACCGACTGATGAAGACCGGAAAGAGTGCGAGAAAAATTAAATAGCCCGCATAAATTTCTGCGGGTTCTTTGGTCAATACCCATGCCGAAGAGAATACAGTAAACATTACCGCAATCAATAACCACCGATCTCTGGGCATTAAGTCTGTCATGGCTTAATCCAATTTTTTTGATGCGCCAATTCCATCAACGCTTCGTCGCCAGATGAATCGCCGAAAGCAACGATCGTTTCAAACCGATCGAGCGGAAACGTTTCGCGCACACGACGTGCTTTTTCGGGGCCATTGCAATTGGGGGTTTTGAAATTCCCTTCAAACACATGGCGTTCGTTATAAGCCAATTCGGTACAAATACAAACCAGTTGGTGTGCTGTGCAAAATGGTTTGATCCAAACATCGCATGAGGCCGAAACGATGGCTACAGTTGCTTGCTGTGCGCGAAATGCCTGAAGTTGTGCAAGCACTTCGGCGCGGTGGAATTTTGGCAATTGGTATTGGCAAAATTTTTGACCCACCTGTTCCAATTCAGTTTGTGTTTTTCCGGAGAGAAAATGCCGCAGCAAAATTTTCTTTGCTTTATCTGCCGCAAGCAGGCGCAAGGCATAAGCAACAAATACAGGCGAAAGCCAAATCAAGCCGCAACCAAAGCGAAAACTTCCGGCTTGGTAACGCAAAAAAGCAAACAAGCTATCGCGCCGCGTGAGTGTGCCATCGAAATCAAAGAGTGCCAGTATCATCCCTGATTTTTTTGTGCGTGTTTCGATTCAAGTTCGCGGACAAGCGGCAAGGCTTCAGCCATTAAATAATAAATCACCACAGGTATGGCCATGTAAAAATAGCGGCCCGTATTGTTGCCCAACCGCACGAGCAAACTGAGCACTACAATTTGTGCAAGGAGCAAAAACACGGTGAGTAAAAACTGGTTATTGACTTCGCGCCCGCTCATGCGTTTGTAGGCGTACACGAACAGATACAAAAAAACGAGGTTTTGTGTGAGGAACGTTTGCCGGATGTATGCGCCAATATCTTGAATGCTTTCTGGGATATTGGAAATAAAACGACTGATGTCGATTTGATGTTCGAAGCGTGGTGTGAAGAAAATTGTTTTGCGGCAGATGTAATAAATCAGAAAGCAGAACACATTGGCCGCTAATACCTTTAAAAAATAAGCGCGGTTAGCATCAATCTGCTTCCGATTTGCAAACCAATCGATCAAGGCGATTAGTCCGAAGACGAAGAAAATATATTCGCGTTGAAAAACGGAAATGAGCAGAAAAAGCAAGAGCCACCACGAACGGGCGAGGTAGCTATAGAGAATGGCGGCAATCAGCAAAACCGAAAGTGAATCGGAAAGCGCTGAAATGAGAAACGCTTGTGTCCCAAATCCGAAAAGGAAAACCAATCCGGCGAGAAAAGCAAACAGCGGCCCAGCGCGCAAGTATTTCTCTACCATGCGATACAGCACGAGGCATGTGGCAACCACGCAGAGAAAATTGAACAAGACCGCCGAAAAATAAACGTGTGGATCGATTCCTGATTTGGTAACGGCCATTTCGGTAGTGTAATGAATACCGGTTTTATGAATCAAGAAAATGGCGTACGAACTGACGATGCGTTGATTGAAAGGCGAATCGACATTTTTGTAGTCCCAGTTATCGTATAATTTGACGTAGGAAAAAACATCTTTGCCACCAAATTCGGGTGTACCGTATTTGAGGACGTAGTAAAAAAGTGGATAGGCTAACAGCGTGAATACGAGTGTCAGGGCTGCGTATTTTTTCCAACTTTTCATGCAGGTACTTTTTGAAGCACAAGAAAATAGTGCGGATAAACGGCTGTGGTTTGCTTAAATGTACGGATAATTTTAAATCCGGCTTTTTCAACCATGGCAGAGGCTTGTGCGAGGCTTCGCTCCTTGCCTATCTCGCCTGAAAATACGAGGTCGTGGAGTTTATTGAATACAACCAAAGGCGATGCGGCGTTGATGTCTTTGAGAATGAATGTTGCGCCAGGATTCATTTTCTCTGCAAGAGCATTTAAGAAATTTTGTTGCAGATCGGCAGGAACATGATGCAAAACATCGACCAAAAAAAGAACATCGCAGGTTTGTAAATCGTCTGGAAATGTTTGGCCGTCGTACACCCGAAACGTATGTTCGACCGGATTTTTTTCGCTCGCAAAAAGTTCTTGTGCGTTTTTGACGAGTTGATCGCTGATTTCTAATCCAATGATTTTTTTGACGGGTGTGAACTTGCTGAGTAAGAGCGAAAATTGTCCTGAGCCACAACCAATATCGCCCACAACGGCGTTTGGTGTTACAAATTTAAAAAGTTCATCAAACGGACAAATCAATGGCCGGTAGCGGATTTTAAGTGTATCGATAAATCCGGCTTTGGTGCTTTTGCTTTTTAGAAAAGCGATGATTTCTTTATTCGTGGCCATAATTCAACCCGTAAATGATAACTGCAAAAAAAGCAACCCAAGCAAACATCACGATTTGCAGAAAAATATCGCGCAGCAATACCTTGGTGGGCGAACCACTTTTCTTATCCACGAGTGTGAGTTGCAAGTAGCGCATAAGACCTGCTATGACAAATACAACAGAAACATATAGATGTTTGCCCGGAAAACGACTGAGAATTTCTGGTGCGGTAACGTATTGAATGTAACTCACAATAATTACGGCACTCATCATGCCCATTGCAACATTGACAAAATCGAGGTTGTAGCCGCGAATGGCTTTGCGCATTTCTGTTCCGGTTGCTTCAAGCAGAACAAGATCGTCGCGACGTTTGGCAATGGCTAAAAAAAGTGCCAGCAAAAAGGTCATGATAAACAACCAATGTGAGATGGCCACTTCGGCCAGCAAACCGCCAGCCCAAACACGAATGACAAAGCCAGATGAAACTAAAATAATATCGAGGATTGCTATTTTTTTTAGTCCGAAGGAATAGCCCACATTGAGCACAGCGTAAGCCACGAGCATGAACATAAAACCGATATGTAGCATGTATGCGGATGCAAGTGCGGCTGCAGCGAGTACGCCCATCAAGCCATAGGCAACAGGCATAGATACCGCACCGGATGCGAGTGGACGATTTTTTTTCTCGGGATGTTTGCGGTCATTTTCAACGTCGCAAATATCGTTGAGGATATAGACAAAACTAGAAATACCGCAGAAGCATAAAAATCCGGCGAGCAGCTTGGCGGGCATGCCGTCGAAATAGAGTACGCCGCCAAAAAATGGAGCCGCGAGCATGAATAAATTCTTCAGCCACTGATGAACACGAAGCAGTTTGAGGTAGATCATAATTGACGTGTAAAAATAGCGTTTTTGTTGCTATGATGGGCAGGTGGTTTGAAGTGAGTTGTAATGTGCTTAGACGTTGTGAGATTGGAGACATGAGACTGGGATCCACCAACTCGCCAACTCGCCAACTCACCAACTCACCAACTCACTAATTCGCCAATTTCCTAATTCATCAACTCCGAATAACAATTTCGGGAAAATGATTTTTTAATTTTTGCTTTTATAAAAACTGCTAACGGCCTCAATCACGCGGGTTTGTTCTTCAGCACGTAATTCGTAAAAAACGGGAAGTCTGACGAGGCATTGACTGAATTGATCGGCATTGGGAAGCTTTCGTCCGTCATGCTGTTGAGCAAAATAAGGACTTTGATGTAAGGATTGATAATGAAACGTAAGTTGAATATTTTTCTCCGCACAATATGCAATGAGTTGCTTACGCTCGCTTGCAGAATGGCAGATGAGGTAAAAAATATGGCCGTTGCTGGTGGCGTGTTGTGGGATTTTGGGTAATTGGATTTTTCCGCTTTTTTCGATGTCTTGCAATTCGTTTTGGTAACGGTTCCAAATAGTTAAACGTTGCGTTTGTATTTTCTCTATTTCTTCGAGTTGCGCGAGTAAATATGCGGCAATCAATTCGCTAGGAGCAAAAGACGATCCGAGTGCTATCCATTCGTATTTGTTGGCTTGTCCGTGTAAGAATGCTTGGCGATTTGTGCCTTTGTCGTAGATGATGCGGGCATGTTGCGTCAAATGTTTATCGTTGATGCAAAGCAATCCGCCTTCACCGGCCATGATGTTTTTTGTTTCATGAAAAGAGAATGTTCCTAAAGTACCGAGTGTGCCGAGTTGTTTGCCTTTCCATGTCGATTCGATGGCGTGGGCCGCATCTTCAATCAAGGCGATGTTGTATTGTTTGGCGAGTGCTAGCAAGGTTTCCAGATCACAGGCCATTCCAGCATAATGTACACAGACGATGGCGCGTGTGCGAGGCGTGATGAGGCGTTCTAGTTGTATTGCATCGATGTTAGGGTGATCGGGCTGCGAATCGGCGAAGACTAATTTTGCGCCGCGCAGCGCAAATGCGTTAGCGGTGGAAACATACGTGAATGCGGGTAATATAACTTCATCGCCGGGTTGAATATCGAGCAGCAAGGCTGCAAGTTCAAGCGCGTCGGTGCAGGATGTGGTGAGTAAAGGTTGATGTAAGGCGTAACGTTTTTGAAAAAACTGATGCACGGCCTCCGTAAAAAATCCACCACCAGATAATTGTCCCGATTCTACAGCTCGACGGATGTATTCCATTTCCTTACCGATAAGAAAGGGTTTGTTGAATGGAATTTGGGTGGAAAACGACATGCGTACAAGGTAGATTTTTCTCTTGGAATTTTGGTGATGGATGGGTAAAGTTTTTTTACTGGAATCATGTAAAATGTGTTTTTAGCACAGCTTTTTTTGATATCCAAAGGCTCTTTCTAATGAATAATAATCTTTGTAGAATCACTTAGACCGATGAGTAGCATTATTGGAATGAATTTGTTGCGGGGCTTCTTGTCTTTTCGAATATTACGCCAAATGAGAAAACTGATTAGGCCAAATGGATAAGCAATGATTAAACACGCACTATAACTCCAAACCATTCCGTTAAAGGCAATGCATAGAGTGGTTAGGGTACTTCATCTCCAATAAGAATTATTCTGAAAATTTCTGTTGAAATAGCAATGCGGACTTTCTCCTTTATGGCAAAAAGTGGGATTTATCAATAATCACCACGTCGTTTAGGAATTTTACTAAATGAACAGTTGTAGAGGCAACGGGGTGAACGTTTTGCAGCTACCCGAAGGGCGGGATTTTAACCACAAAACTTGATTTGAAAAGCTAATGTTTGATTAACCACAAAACTGTCTTTGGAACACGAAACCCCGCCTTTTGGGTAGCTGCTGTTATGTGCTGGGCTTCTTTCGGTCAAGTGTTGTTGGATAGTCATAAGTTGGTCGTATTAAATAATCTGTTTCCTGTGTCCGTCCCGCCTTTTCCTACATATTTATTTTCTGAAACTCGTAAAGCGTAAAAATAAATGTCAGAATATTTGTCTGCGAGGTGCAAAGCATCTTTTTGCATTATCAAAGTTGCTACAAATATTTTTCTTGGTTTGCTTTTGCGTAAATGTTCAATTGCTTTTTCAATGCTCTTGCCTGTGTTTATTACTGCGTCAACAACGATTATGATTTTATTTTCTAAATCATTGTTGTCAATTTCCTTTACTGGAAAAAATTGGCTGTCGGTAAAAACACTTCTTACGCCTTGTGCTGCGTAAAGCCCTGCTCTCATTAGTGCAAAGATTACAATGTTATTTTTGTCGGCTAACTCACAGCCTATTTTAATTCCTTGAACGTGCTTAATTTCTGTTTCTGTTAATTCAAAGTCATCAAGCATTTGATGGGCTAAATATTTACCCATTTCAAAATGTATTTTACAAAGTTCCGTTGAACTTATGTCTGCCCTTCTTGACTGTGTAGCCAATAATTGAACTGCGTTTTTATTTGTAAATTCTCTTATTGTCATTGTTACAATGCTAAAATTTGTTTTGCCACTTCATTTAAGTTAGTTGTTGGAATGCTGGAATGAAAGTAGTTAGAAAATGATACCTGTTTAAGATGCGAAATTTCATTTGCAAACGGAATAAAATCGCTGTTTTGCTTTTCATTTACTACTAAATAAGAATTGTCTGCCGCTTTCAACATTTCAAAATCTATCATTGTGTCACCAAAAGCAAACACTTTTTTATTAGCGTTTTTAATTGCCTGAGCAATTATTCCTTTTGCTTGTTTGTCAATTACAAAACTGTCAGTTGGAAAATAGTTGCCACCAATTAGGTGCATAAAATCAAGCGAATGATTGTTGATTACATTTTTCCAACTTTGTGAAATACCCGAAGTGATTAAAATAAGTTGAACCTTATCTTTAATCGTGTCAATGAAGGAAAGAAATTCAGGATAGATACTTACACGACTTGCACTTTCGATGCAAGCTATATTATATTTTTCCATTTCTATTTTTGAATAATACAAAGCCACATTGTAGAAAGCATCAAAGGAATAACCGTGTTGTTTGAAAATGTTTTTGATGTCGGTGTAATCAAGATTTAAATGGTCAAAGAAAAACTTAGTGCTGTCGGTAGGAATGAGTGTTCTGTCACCGTCAATAATAACATAGAAAGGTTTGTGGCTTCCAGCCACAAACCTTTCTATATCTGCCTTTACTCTTTTTATATTTTCTTCTTTTGATAACATTTGTGCTTATGTTGTGATGTAATTGCTAATAAAATCTACACATTCTTTACTGTTGGTTGTCTGCAAAATATGCAAGTTCAAATTTTGCTTTTTGCAAAACTGTTTCAGTTCTTGCAATTCAAATGCAACCCAATTGGAAATTGTCCTTGCAGAGTAATTGCGTTTTTTATCTCCATCATTTTTTTGTCGTTGCAAGATTGTTTCAGTTGGCAAATTCAAATAGATATAATCAGTGTAGAAAGTTTTATCCTTTTCAGTTATAACATTTTCAAACTCGTTTTCCCCTTTTGTAAATACTAAATGTCCGTCAATAATTATGTGTTTACCTTCTTTCTTTTGAATTTCAAACGCCTTGTCAATTGCTTTCTCTCTAAAATAATATTTCTCATTGTCGGAAAGTTTTTTGAATTGTTCCAACGTCAAACCTGAAGCATTGATTACAAGCTGTGAACCTTCTAACCAAATTACATTAGAAGTTAGCTTGCTAACTTCTTTTAGAATTGTGGTTTTGCCTGTTCCGCTAACTCCATATAAACCGATGCGTTTAAGATTGCCCATTGAGTTCGGTCTTTAAAAAGTTTATAGCATTTGGAAGCATTTTCAAAATTCTGTCGTCTGGTTGTTGACCTGCTTTTACTGTTTGAAGTCCCATCATTGGTGTGCAAGTTTTGCAAGAAGCAATGAAAGAATTTTGATTTAGATAATTATTTACTTCATCAAAACTTGTTTTGTCGTCAAGTATTCTTCCTTCTTGGTCTTGCGATAATTTGGCAATTCGTGAACACATAAAAAGTCGTTGCCGTTCAAGCGTAACGCAATGTTTGCGATACCAGCAATAGTCAAACATTTCTTGTGCTTTGCTGTCGTCTGCTATTTCACTGCCTAACCATTTATCCCATTCTTTATCTGTCCGTAAACTCAATTCAATGTGAGGGGCAAACTTGTCAAGGTAGGTTTTCCAGAGTTGGGAAAGTTCTTCGCTGTCAAAGTAGATACTGATTGTTAGCTTGTCAATGAACTGCAAAGTTTCTTTGCTGATGTTTTGTGGTGTCAAGCCGTGAGAAACAACTTCAATTCTTTCGATGTTGTCAAACTTTGAAAATTCTTTCAAAGCTGTCGCCAAAATGTTTTGGTTGAATGTTGGCTCTCCGCCTAAAATTCCTAAACTTCCGATTTTGATATTCAGGCGTTGCAAGTGAAAAAGTCCATTTACAATTTCTGAAATGATATTGTCGGTCTGTGCTGGGTCAGGTTGATGTGGAATGTAAAAACCGCAATTGTCGCAACGTAAATGACACTTAGAAGTTATTGAAACTTCTAATTCCCGAATTCTGTAAGTCAAGTCGGCTTGGTCATATGTCAGTCCTTGAACTTTGGGTTTCATTTTTGTTGGTTAAATGTTTGATTTTAGCACTGTCTTTCGGGTCTGTCAGCCTTGCCCATAACTTGTTTATTGCCAAAACAAACCTCCATCAATCCCCCAAAAATCCACACAATTGACGCAAGTTTAATTGTACTTATTTCAAATTACATTATCCAAACTTATACATTTTTCCAATGCAATCCAATCAACCCAGCTATTGCGTATCAAAGGAATTGCCAAATCCATAAATCCTTAAAAAAATCAGTTCTTCTAAAAATTCGAAAACCCCACCAACAAACACAATAACCGACAACAAACGTTTACAAACACTTACAAACGAAACTAAATACTTATTAACCGAATAACGTAAAACAACCGCCACACCTTTGCACCGTCAAATCGCCAGACACTGTTTTCCTAGGCTCAGTTGTTTGCTACTTGACACAAATTTTTTCAGTTATACCTTTTAATTTTTTTTATCATGACAAGCAATCAAGTAAACACCAACAACACCCAAACACCACCATTCAACCCTGCTTATCAGGCCAACCTCAACAACTACGTGCAACTCGTAGGACGTTTAGGCGGTGCTCCCGAACTCAAAAAATCAGAGCGTGGAAAAGTGTATGCCCGCATCTCCATCGCCATCAATCGCCAATTTAAAAACGGCCAAAGCGAACTCGTGAAAGACACGACTTGGGTGAGCGTTACCGCCTGGGAAAATACCGCAGAACGCATGGCGACCGAACTCGAAAAAGGAAAACTCGTTACCATTTATGGACGTTTGGTTACTCGTACTTGGGAAGAAGATGGAAAACGCCGTAGCCGCTTGGAGGTTATTGTGCGTGATTTTATGCTGATGGAAGCGAAACCGCAGCCGGAGGCGGTGGTGTTGACGTTACACTAGATTTTTATTTT
>JAAFIA010000097.1 GCA_013298545.1 Bacteroidota bacterium
TGCTGCCAGAACAAGCACCTTGTGGTTGACCAATAACGGCCTGTGCGATAGGCGGACAAAAGACAACATTCAACTGAAAGTCGCGGAGGATTTCGCCAATTTTATTACCGTTTCGAAATTCTTCGCATTTAATTCCGGCCACAAATTGGCCAAGAAATGGAGGCGATCCAGAAAGCCATCCGGTACTTGGATTCACCGTTAAGTTTGGGCCGCCTGTTGGGTTTTGTACACCAAATCCGGGAAGAAATGTAACCGTTGGGAAGATGGCTTGTCCGTTGAGATACGTTGGAGGATCATCTTCGTAAGGTGTGTAAAAAGAATAGACGAGGGAGTCGCCATCTAAATCGGTTGCTGAAAAATCAAAGTCGATGGGTTGTGCTTGACAGACAAATACAGGAGGTGGATTGACCCAAGCGGGTGAACTGTTGGTGATGATGTCGTTGTTGTCGGGGATGTAGCAATACCATGTTTCGCCGAGGTTTGTAGCGGGGCTTGAATTGACATTGACGAGGGTATAATTTCGGCAGCAGTATTGGTAAAAAAGATGATAGCCGCCGGGCTGTGGCGGAAGGTTATTGACAACGGTTGTATAAATTGCTTCTTCCAGACAGAGGCCGGGGTCAACGGCGCAGGAGTCGATGTAGGGCTGAACAGTTGTGCTGAGGGTGAATGGGATGGAAAAACTACGAGAGGGCGAAAATCCATTTCCGGCAGAGTCGCGTACGGTAATGCCAACGCTACCGGGGAATTGTGAGTTTCCTGGGCGGCAGTCGCGATACATTTTTAGGGTAATACGGTAAGTTGCTCCACCGAGGTGTTCGTATGTGATCGATCCACCGACAACGTGCGTAGCGGTAGCCAATAGCGGGAGGAGCATCACCGTAAGAAGGAGTATAAATCTTCTCATGTGCGCAAATGTGTTTTGAAGAATGGGTTTGCCTGATTCAATGCGGAACTAAAATACACTAAAAATGCGGATTACAAAACATGGAGTTCATTTTTAATGAACAATGGCGGGTGAATTAAGGGTATCGTGAAGCTGAATCTCAAAGAAACCGCCATAATTGCACGAGGTGAGGTGTGCGAAATAAGATCCGTTTTGAAGGCGGGAAAGGTTGAGGGTTGGTTTTCCGGTGCGTTCGCGAAGGCCGTGCGGTTGGAGGAGCGGGCGGGCGCGCTTATCGCCGCGCATGAGCAATTGATAATTTAACGAATCGTAAACAAACAAGGCTGCGCGACGTTCAGTAATTGGAAAAAGCACAAGAATGCTATCGTCCATTTTTTTTCTGCTAACCGCAACAGGATAAAGACTAAAACGGGACGTATCGGTATTGTTTAAATACGATTCGGGAATATTGATGCGAATCACATTGCGCTCGGGTTGAAAAACTTTCCAGACCATATAACCAACACAAGCCAGAACGGCAAGGATGATAAATCCGATAAACCAATTAAGTTTCACAAAACAAAAGTAGAATTTTTGTGGTACAGTGAAATCAACAACAGAATAACTTGTAATGCAGTCAAACGTTTAGGTGCACACAAATCTATTTTTGTTTTACTCATCGAGATTAATTCTCACACCAAAGACACAAACATCATCCAATTGTTCGAGCGTTCCTTTCCAGTCGTTAAATGTTTTTTCGACGTGGACTTTTTGTTCGTTCATGGGCAAGCTATACATGGCCAGGAGCATTTTTTCAAAATTCGATGATTTGAATTTTTTACCACGCGGTCCGCCAAACTGATCGGTGAATCCGTCTGATGTGATGTAAAACTGATCGCCTGGCATTACGTCAATTTCTTGCATGGTAAACGGTTTTTGTTCACCAATATAAATGCCAATGGGTTGTTTGTTGCCTTGTAGATCTTGCAGTTCACCATTGCGGACGAGGTACACGCCATTAAATGCGCCAGCAAATTGAAGTTTCTTTTTTGATGGCAAAAACCGGCATAAGCTCATGTCCATACCATCGCGGTTTTCGCCATCGGCTCCCGTTTGTTTGAGTGCGTGAATGACGCGTGTACGCAATTCGTTTAGAATAATATCGGGTTGTAATTTGTGTTCTTCGTTGACAATCTGGTTGAGTAATCCTGCGCCCAGCATACTCATAAATCCACCCGGAACACCATGTCCTGTACTATCTACAACCGCCCAAAGGACGGAGTCGTTTTGTTGCGACGACCAATAAAAATCGCCGCTAACAATGTCTTTGGGTTGAAATAAGACGAAATGGTGTGGGAAATGTTGTCGCAATTCTTTTTCATCGGGAAGAATAGCCACTTGAATGCGTTGTGCGTAATTAATCGAGTCGGTTAGCTCTTTGTTCTTTTCTTCAATGATGTCTTTTTGGCGATGAATTTCGTTTGCTTTTTCAACCACTTCACTCGTGCGATCGGCAATTTTTTGTTCGAGTCGGAGTTGTTGTTCTTTCAGGGAACGTTCACGTTTTTTAATGTATAAATAGATGAGAAAAGCGACGAGGATCAAGCACAAAAGAATAAACCATGTTCTCAACCAAAATGGTTTTTCAACAACAAAGTGAATGTTCATGGCCTTGCTTTCAATACCATACAAATTCCGCAATTTGACTTGAAGGTGATACGTTCCAGCAGAAAGATTGCTTAGTCGAATGCGGTTGGACGTGGCGTTGTCTTCCCAACGAACACTCATTCCTACAGAATCGTCTTTCAGAAAACGGTAATAAAAACGATTGGGAAGTGGTGTGAAAATTTGGTTGGAGTACAAGTCGATGCTGACTTCATTGTCGTCGTAGGCAATATTTTTATTGCCAGCAACAAATGCTTCACGGTCATCTTTATTGAGTGTATCGGAATTGATGACGATGGACGAAATATTGATTGTAGGCTCTGTATTTGGAAGTTGAATATTGGCAGGATTAAATATCAAAACACCATTGGCCGTTGCCATGTAAATAACACCTAAATCATCCATCTGTGGAAACGAAGGAATCAGTTTGATCGACATCAAACCCAATTCGCGATCGAAACGGAAAACCTGATTGCGTTGTTCGTCCCAGCGAACAATGGCATTGGGAAATGCAATCCAACGAATGCCTTGCCGATCAGTAATCATAGCCACAACTTCTTGATCGCCGATGCCGATTTGTTGATTTACCTTTTCGTGTTTTTTAGTTTTCAGATCGTACTTATAAAGTCCATGTGCCGTACAAAACCAAAGTTGATTTTTAGCGTCGATATGACATGCGTTAATCGTGCTATCTGGGAAAAAATGATCTGGATGTTTTGGCCCGTAAATTTCGTATGCTTTGGTTGCAGGATCAATTACCACAAACTCTGTTGCGCCGCACGAGATGAGCCAACGCCCATCGTTGAGTAGGAACGAATAACGATGAGATAGTTTTGTGCCAACCGGCAACGAAACAAATGGAACTAATGCTTGTTGTTTAAAATCTAATTCATAAAGAACATGTGCTTCTTTGTCATCTAATTCAAGACTGTATAGTGCTCTTTTTACACGGGGTTCATGACGGAAGTGCAAATGACAAGCATCTTCTTTTTTAGCTTTGGCAGGATTGAAATTTTCTACTTTTCCAGTAGAATAATATGGATCTTTCACGAATGTTAATGCAATCGTATCGTTCCATATTTTGAAGTCTTCGACGGACGATACTTTTTCATTTGGGTTACGATGTTTCTCGATGCTAGTAAGGTTTACGTGTCCGGTAATTTGTCTGGATAATGGATCGAAAATAGTAATGCCTGTTTTGCTCGATGCCATCAATTCGCGATGCGATCTTACAAGGAGTTGATTGGCTTTAACATCATCGCTCGAAGCGTCGGAAAACTCAAGTCCCATACTTTCCCAACTCAATAAACTAAACTGTTGCGATACGGGCGAATAAATGCTAAATCCGCCTGTTCCGGTAAGTGTCCATATATTTCCGTAAGGATCTTTTTTGATGTGTGCAATGCCATTATCGGCCAATGAACTCGGTACTTTGGGGTTGAATGTGCTGTATGTGGCTTCGCATGTTTTGGGGTCAACGATCATGATTCCCGAGTTGAATGTTGAAATCCAGAGTAGTCCTTTTTCATCCACTACGTACCCGCGTGTGTTTTCTAAATTAAACACATTGCCGTTTGTGTTTTTGCCAGAAACACGCTTGATTTCATTTTTTGATTTGTCGTAAAAAATGAGACCGCTGTATGTTCCAAACCAACTGTTTCCTTGGTTGTCGATGTGAATGAAATTGACAATTTTTAAACCTGTTCGGATGGCATCAGCAAGAGCTGGCGAACATTTATTAATGGCCTCGTCAAGCGGATATGGTGTAAATGTTTCTTTTTCTGGATCGAAAATATGTGGGTACGCTTCATCATATTTCGATGTTTCAAAGAAGCCAATTAAGAATTTTCCATCGGCCATTTCCACCATAGCTTTGATGCGGCTTGCCGGACAGTCTTTTGGATTATCAGAAAATGGTTTGAGTGGATATGTTTTGAATGTTTTTGTCTTTGGGAAAAATTGTACGAGTCCGCGCCCCCAAGTGGTAATCCAGATTCGCCCTTTGCTATCTTCCCGAAATCCGGTGAGTAAGGCATCTGGAATGGTATTGGTCTTTGTTGAGTCGGGGCGAAAGTGCGTGAATTTATTTTCGTCTGGATTGAAAATCGAGAAGCCGCCTTGGTCGCGGTAAAAAATCCAGAGTTGGTTTTTAGAATCTACGAGCGTTCCGCGAACGACATTGCTGCGAATAGAATTGGAATCGTTTTTATCGTGTTTGAAAATTTGTGTGGCATAGCCATTGTAATGCACAAGGCCTTGTTCGCTGCTCATCCAAGCAGTTCCATCGTTTCGCCAGCAAATACCCGATACAGATTTTAGCCCTAACTTTTCAGGCGGAAGTTGGTGAAAAGCTGGCTCAACGTATAAGGTACGAATACTGACTAATCCTGCTATCAGAAGAAAGAGTAGTCGTGTCATGGGTTAGGTAAAACTACACAATTGGAATCAAATACGCAGAAAGAAAATTTGTGTTGAAAAAACTACCCTTTCCGTTCTGGATTGGCATTCAAAAAACTACTCCACCCACCGTATTTTTTTTCGGCTCCGGCAATTCCGGTGTGCTGAAAATAATGACAGACCGCTGCCGCCAATCCATCCGTAGCATCGAGGTACTTGGGCATTTCTTTGATTTGTAAGAGGTTTTGCAGCATGGCCGCTACTTGCTCTTTCGATGCATTTCCGTTTCCGGTGATGGACATTTTAATTTTTTTCGGACTGTATTCGGTGATGGGAACATTTCTGTTGAGTGCGGCAGCAATGGCTACACCTTGCGCACGTCCGAGCTTGAGCATGGATTGTACGTTCTTCCCAAAAAAAGGTGCTTCAATGGCAAATTCGTCGGGCAGGTGTTTGTCCACGAGTGCGGTGGTGTGATCAAAAATGTGTTTGAGTTTTAAGGCTGCGTCGTTTAATTTGTCCAAACGCACCACGCCCATATCGAGTAAGTGCATCTCGCGTCCGCGTATGTGGATAACACCATAACCCATGATGTTTGTGCCGGGATCAATTCCCAGTACAATTTTATCGGTTGTTTTTTTGGGTGTTGTGGGCTTGGTTTTAGGCGGATTATTCACAGTGTTATTTTCTTACATTTACCGCTAAGCCAAATGGAGCGGAAAAAATCGGTGATGCGTTTGATTAGTCAAAGTATAAAGGTAACGATTGTTGTTGTTGCCTTGCTTTACATTTACCGCAAATTAAGCGATACGGTTGCGGCTTATTTTTGGCCCAATGATTTATCGGGTTTTGTAGCTTCGCATATTTCCGAATTGGTCTTGGTGTTGCTATTGCTTCCGGTGAATTGGTTGCTCGAAGCGTACAAGTGGAAAATTTTAATTCAGGATTTAGAATCCATTTCGTTGCGTCAAGCCTTGCGCTCGGTACTTGCTGGTGTAACGTTTGGAACAGCGACACCGAATCGGATTGGCGAATTTGGTGGTCGTGTTTTCTTTTTAAAAACGGCTGATCGTATTGCGGCAACAGGTCGTGCTTTTGTGGGGAGTTTCATGCAGTCGTTGGTAACATTTTTGTTTGGCTTGTTTGGATTTTGGGTTTTGCATGGGAAAGTAACTTATACATTTCTTGCCGATGAAGCGCTCTGGACTGTTTTTGTCGCTTTTGCGATTTTGGTGTTGGTGTGCGCGGTTGGAATTTTTCTGTTTTCAAAAATTTCACCTGTTGTTTACCGTAAAATATTCATCGAAAATTGGAAACGCACTTGGGATGCGATCAAGTCGATTGGTAAAAAAAGGCAATTGGTTGTTTTGGTTTTGTCGTTTGTGCGGTATTTGGTTTACAGTGTGCAATTTTTACTGGTGTTGCGTGTGTTTTGTGTTTCGTTTACTCTGCCCGATTTGTTTGCGGCAATTGCAGTAACGTATTTTGCCATAACAGTGATTCCAACATTTGCATTGACGGAAGTTGTGGTGCGCGGTTCGGCGGCGGTTTATTTTATTGGTGCGTTATCTTGTAGTTCTAATATGGTCTTGGTTGCATCGTTGTCGATTTGGGCTGTAAACATTGCTGTGCCCGCTTTGATAGGTGTTTTCTTTGTGTTTCAGTTGCGGTTTTTAAACGACAAAAATAATATTGGCGATGATGGTCGTGTTGCTTAGTTGTTTGGTTGTGGTGGGGTATGCGTTGGTTTTATTGCCAGCGGGATGGAAAATCTATTGTTCGAAGCGCAAAACGGAGAAAATCGCGGCATCTGTTTTTATCAGTGTGTTGATTCCTGTGCGGAATGAGGCCACACACATTTTTCGCTTGTTGAATGTGTTGCGCAAGCAGTCTTATACACCTGTTGAGTATCTTGTAATCAATGACCATTCGGATGATGCAACGGTGTTGGAAGTGGAGCGATTTCAACAGCTTTATCCCGATTTTCCGGTGCGGTTGTTGGCGTTGGAAAATACGTTTTCAGGAAAAAAAGCGGCGTTGACACAAGGCGTAAACGAGGCAAAGGGCGAATTGATCGTAACTACGGATGCGGATGTGTGGCCACAGGAAAATTGGCTTGCAGTCATGGCGCAAGCATACGAACAAACGGATGCTAATTTATTGGTGGGTGGTGTGGGCATCCGCGCGATTCGTCCACATTCGTTTTTAGAAACGGTACAAACGATTGAACAAACTGCGTTGCAGGCTTTTGCGGGGGGCTGGCTCATGGCGGGTGTTCCGGTTTTGTGTAGTGGTGCAAATCTAGCTTATCCTAAAAAAGTTTTTGAACAAGTACATGGCTATGCGGGCGATACCGTTACATCGGGCGATGATTTGTTTTTGATGCAACGCATTCAGCGTTTGGGCAAGCAAAAAATACATTGGGTCGAAGATGGTGATGTGCTTGTAGAAACAGCGGCTTCATCGTCATGGCAAGCATTTGTACAGCAACGAAAACGGTGGTCGGGAAAATTTTTTCGTTACCGCAGCATTCCTTCATTGATAGCTGGTTCGGTGGTGTTCATCGCACAGTTATTGGTTTTGATCGGTGTTGTGGGGTGTGTCTTTTCTTCAGCATACGGTTTCGCGGGCTTAATACTTGTTTTTGGTAAGGTGTTGACCGATGTTTTGTTTTTATATTTGGCTGCCGCTTTTTTCAGGAAGCCATTTTTGCCCTTGATTTCGGTGTTGTATCAAATACCATATACGCTGCTGAGTATTGCAGTTGTTTTATTGGGATTGAGTAGCACGTATTTTTGGAAAGGTCGGCCATATCGGATTTAACCCGCACATGAAGTTAATAGAAGAAGAAAAAAACGAACGTCCTTATTCGCTGGTGGCATTTGCTTGGCGGAGGCTTCGCCGCAATATGTTGGCGGTGTTTGGTATGTCGTTGATTGGTTTGGCTTTGTTGGTGTCGTTGTTGGGGTATTTGATTTGTCCCGATCAAAGTCCAGATGCCGATACACACATTGAGGAGATTGCAACCATGCATCCGGGTTTTTCGTGTCAGATTTTAAAAATTAGAAATAACGAGCCAGATCCATCAACGGGAATTTTGACGTTGATGATGAAAGGTGAGAAAAATCCTTATACGATCAAAGCGATCAAGACGTATTGGTTTGAAGGGAATAGCATGGTGTGGGAGGAGTTTATAGAAGGGAAGGGGCGAGGGCAATTTTTCCGAAAAAACTTGGCCGATTTAGTTTACGCGATTGATCCGGCGTTGCCGCATTTGAGCGATACGATTAAGGGTGTGGAGGAGTTTTACATTTATGGGGCTACACAAAAACTGATCAAATCGCGCCGCGAGTTGATGACGGAGGCGCAAGGCTTAATTAGCAAGCGTACGTTTTGGTTGGGAACAGATAATCAAGGGCGCGATATGTTGAGCCGGTTGACGTTGGGTACGCGTATTTCACTTTTTGTGGGATTGATTTCGGTAGTGATCTCGTTGGTGATCGGAATTTTTATGGGTGCGATTTCGGGATTTTTCCGTGGTTGGGTGGACGATTTAATTATGTGGTTGATCAATGTGGTATGGTCGATTCCGACGTTGTTGTTGGTGATTGCGATTTCGTTGGTTTTGGGGCGTGGAATGTTGCAGGTGTTTATTGCGGTTGGACTGACGATGTGGGTAGAGACGGCGCGGGTAGTGCGGGGGCAGATATTGAGTGTGCGTGAAAAAGAATTTGTGGAGGCGGGGCGCGCGTTGGGGTATTCCAATTTTAGAATCATCATGCGCCATGTATTGCCAAATGTGATGGGGCCGGTAATTGTGATTACAGCGAATAATTTTGCTTCGGCTATTTTGATTGAGGCGGGTTTGAGTTTTCTGGGAATTGGTGCCGAACGGCCTACACCATCGTGGGGCATGATGATCAACGAGTATCAAGGTGCTATTTTGTATGGCAATGGTTATCTGGCTGTTGTGCCTGGCTTGGCCATCATGTTGCTGGTTTTAGCCTTCATGTTTGTGGGCAACGGTTTACGCGATGCGATTGATACAAAAATGTCGGAAGACAATATAATGACATAAAAAATCACAGACGAGCAAAAGAGATGTTGCAGCGCGCGCTCTTTTTGTTAATTTAGCGCGACCCTTAACGCATACACACACACGCATGCATATTGCTATTGCCGGGAACATTGGTTCTGGAAAAACTACACTGACAACACTGCTCTCCAAACATTATGGATGGCAGGCGCATTTTGAAGATGCGGATGAAAATCCGTACCTCAACGATTTTTATGAAGACATGCAACGCTGGTCGTTCAACCTGCAGATCTACTTCTTGAACAGCCGCTTTGCGCAAATGCTCGACATTCGAAAATCGGGACGCAACGTGGTTCAAGATCGTACGATTTACGAGGATGCACATATTTTCGCGCCCAACCTACATACGATGGGCTTGATGACGACGCGCGATTTCGATAATTATTTCGCGCTTTATCGCTTGATGGAAGAATTGGTACAAGCACCGGATTTGGTGATCTACCTCCGTGCATCCGTTCCAACCTTGGTCAGCCAAATTCAAAAACGTGGCCGCGATTACGAAAGTTCTATCCGTATCGATTATTTGCGCAACTTGAATGAACGTTACGAAGCATGGATTTCGCAGTACGATTTGGGCAAGTACATTGTTATTGATGTGGATGAAAATAAATTTTCCGAAAATCCAGAACACCTCGGCGAAATCATCAACCGAATTGACGCAGAGATTAATGGTTTGTTTTAGGATTTACGCATACATAAAACGGCTCTCAAATCTGAGAGCTTTTTTTTATTCCTCCTTCTTCCGATACGCTTCTGGAATCGGAAATTTTGCCGAGGCTTCTTCGTAGCTGCATGTCAAAATCCACCAACGCTTTCCATCGAAAAATAAATGTAGGATATTGATACCTGTTTCTTTTGTCGTGTCGCCTTTTGAATCGACATCGATCAATGCGTAGGCAGAATAAATGGTGGTTTGATTGGCGTAGCTGATGGCTTGTCTTCCCGTTTCCCATTCCCAAAACCGATTGGTGGCGGTATGGCCGCGCATGCTAGAAATGTATTGTGTGATCAACATGCTATAACAATTTGTTTTGCTGGAGTCTTTGCGCGAAGGAAGGACTGCGGCAATTTGTGCATTGGAATAATAGAAGAGTTTTGTAAAGCGTAAACTATCTATTGCTTTTCCGGCCTTTACATCAAGACAGGCGTAGAATGCGGAAATTAATTTATCAGGTGTGCTGTAATCTGGTTCGCTTGTATTGGCATTACCAAATTGTGAGAGTAAAAGAAGGAAGCGTGTAATGTGTTTTTTCATGATTGAGTTATGGTGTAAGTATTAAATGCATTTTGATGTTGGCCCGATCATAATGCCCATTTTCCATGGGTATTTCGGTAAATCCATATTTTCGGTAGAGTGTAATCGCTGCGTTGAGTTTGGTGTTTGAATATAGAATCAATTGTTTTACGGCTAAGTTCTTGGCTTCATGGAGGCAATGTTCGAGCAATAATTTTCCAATTCCTTTTCCTTGAAATTTTTCAGTTACAGCCATCTTACCAAGTTCGTAAATGGCAGTATCTATTTTCATTAATGTTGCTGTCCCAATAATTTTATCATCGACTTGCGCATAGTATATGAAACCTCCCTTGGCAATGATTTCTGTGCTAGGATTTGAAAGTTGTTTGGTATCGTTTTCTTCGATTTGAAAATACTGGGTAAGCCATTCTTCATTTAGCGTTTTGATGTGTATGGCTAATGCAGGCGTATAGGGAATGATTTCAATGGTCATAATTGCTCCAACAATCAATTTTTAAAATAACTACTGATGATGTGCGCATCGGTACAATTTTCAGGCAAGGATTCAGAACTCCAGACAATGGGTTTTTTACCAGGCTTGAAAAAAATTACGCCATCATTTTCTTTGAAAAGCTGAATCGAAATGGTGTACGCTTGTTTGTTGTGCATAAATGTAATGACGCTATCGGTAAAATTGGCTTGAACGATTTTGATATTTAATACATTTAATTGTGGCTTGATGGCGGCATCGTAATACCCACGTTGATCCATCAAGTGGTAAATTGTTTGCCGTCCATCTTTTCGTTTTAATTTTTCTGGAAACGAATCGGCAATACCGTCTTTTTGACTTTTGAGAATGAACTGATACAACTGAAAAAATTCGATGGCAACCGGTTCGCTAAATTGTATGGAACTTGGTGGAGCTGAAACCGCAGGAAGCACGTTGATGTCTAAATTACAAACCGGACAAACATAATTTTCTGCGGCATGTTTGGGCTTAATGAGTGATTTGGGTTTGCTTGGTTTGCAAGCAAAAAATCCGAGCATCAGAAAATAAAAAAGATACCGTGCGGATTTCATGGTGTTTAGTCTTTGATGAATTTTAGGACTTCTACCGTCTCTCCATTGCGTATTTCGATGAAGTAGATGCCACTGGTTAAAACGGAAATATCGATGGGCGTATTGTTGCTTACGCTTTGTTGTGCGATTAGCCGACTTCCGAGTGCATTGCAAATGGAGTACGTGTAGTTCGTCTGTATTGTTTTATCCGCTTGTACGATCTGAATGGTTGTTGTGGCCGGATTGGGTGAAATAACGAGCTGTGTATTTTTCTGATTTTCGGTAATTGCAGTTGGATAAACGCATTTCCATGTTTCTTTCAACCGTGCATTGTTTTGATCGATTCCGGTTGTGTAATAGAAGGTATTGTTGAACGCAAAACCCATGCCCCCCCGCCGCCCCAGGCTCGGAAGCGATGTGCGTTGCTCCCAAACCATCGGCAAATTCCGATAACGCCACAAATCAGTGTACGAATTGCCTGCGGAATCTAGTCCACCAAAAACAACCAATTCGCCACCAACGTTTTGCAATGTTGCATACACTCTTCCAACCGCCGGAAATGCAGGGAATGTGGACCAGTAATCAAGTCCTGGCGCATATTCCAAAAGCGTTGGATAATCTTGCCCATTTTCATCGCGGCCAAAAACTAAATACCCAATCGCATTTATGCTTGCTCCCGACGCGCGCCACCGCGCACCCACAGGCAAATTGTTTTTCTGCTCCCACGAATCAGCGGCCATGTTATACGCCCAAACTTCGGCAATGGCATTCGCATTTGCGGTTCTTCCACCAATCATGTAAGCCGTATCGTTGATGACAAAACACGCCGACCCACTCCGACCCGCAGCAGGTAAGGCTGCCTTTTGAATCCACGCATCTTGAATCGGATCGTATTGCCAGAGATCATTCAGAAAAGTAGTATCGTTCAAGCCCCCAAAAACATAGCCGTATGTGTTTGATGCAAATCCACAGGCATATTGCCGTTCGGTATTGGTGGGCATGGGCGCAATGGTACTCCACGATTCGGTAACAAAATCAAATGCATAAAAATCGGCTGTTGGCGCAAACCACGGTGTTAAACCAGATCCGCAATACGCTTTATCGTTTATCTGAAAGCTAACACCATCGTCGCGTTCTGTTCCCGGAAAATCGGTGAGCTGAACCCATGTCTGAGCTGTTGATGTCAATGAAACAAGTGAGAATAGAAATGCTCCGAATAATTTCATTGCAAATGGGTTTATGCGCTAACCAAAGTTAGCTAAATTTTTGTTCGCTCTTTTGCCTTGCCTTTACCCCAAACACATACACTATAAAAAAAGCAGCCCGTTTGCATCATACAAACGGGCTGCTTTTTAAAACGAGGAGAACTTATTTTTTCGCAGGATAAGATTCTACGGAGAAATTAAGTTTAACAAGATCGCCAACCATTGGGTTCGATTCGCCTACATGGAACTCCGTGCGGTTGAGGGTAAATTCACCTTCAAAGCTATGCGCATTGACTTTCGCATAAGTGTTTTCTTTTGCACCAACGTAGTTGAAAGGAATCTCAACAGACTTGGTTACATCTTTCACGGTGAGGTCGCCCACAGCGATGTAGCGGTATTTCGGATTGGTAGAAAGTTTGATCGACTTACCAACAAAAGTCATTGCTGGGTATTTCGCAACATCAAAGAAATCGCTCTTGCGCAAGTGTTCATCGCGGCCATCATCTTTACTGTCAACAGATGCTGTATTGATGCGGATATACATGGTTGATGTAGCAAGATCGCCTGTGAAGTTTACACTTCCGCTGTCAACGCTGAAACTTCCGCGAGCTGTGGTGAGCAAATGCGAAATTCCAAAATCAACATAAGTGTGCGATTTGTCGAAATTCAACATGCCCGTTAAACCGTTCAAGTCGGCACCAAGAGCGCCACCACCAACGAGTGCGAGGCATTTTTCTTTTTGTTCTTTCGAACAACCCATCGAATCGCAGTAAGCAGCAACTTGCTCAGGAGTCATGTTTTTGCATTTCTCCATATCGCATTTCATATCGCCACCTTTTTTGCAGCAATCGTCGCCCATTTCGGTATCACAACTTGCGCCAGCGCCATGCATCGAATCAGGATTAACGATATAAGGTGCAATGACCAACGAAACAATCGACATCAATTTGATCAGGATGTTCATCGAAGGGCCTGATGTGTCTTTGAATGGATCGCCAACAGTATCGCCAGTTACAGACGCTTTGTGTG
>JAAFIA010000098.1 GCA_013298545.1 Bacteroidota bacterium
TTTTACAAATGATTACAAGGCCATTGCGGCTGCGCAAAACAATACCACACAAAGTTGGTTGGCGAGTGAGACCAATGTGGTGGGCAATGCGCTCAAAGCGAATAGTGTGGATTTGTATAATGGGAATATTAGCCGCATGGTTACGAGTATTCGGGATCAGAATGGAACGGTTTTGCCGCAGGCTAGGGTGTTTCGGTATGACCAGTTGAACCGCATTAAAAAAGCGGAAGTAGTAGAAGATGTGAATATGCTCACGAGTAATAATTGGGGGGCGAGTGCTACGCTTACGACTAAGTATAAAGAAACTTTTAGTTATGATCTGAATGGAAATTTAGGCAAGCTGACGCGGCATGATAATGCGGGTGTGCTGATGGATAATTTAGCGTACCAGTATGCGTATAGCGCGGGTAATTTGCAGCATAATAAATTGTTGTATGTGGATGAATTGGCTGCGGTAACGGCGAATACGGAAGATATGGAAGATATGGAAGATATGAATGCGGGGAATTTTCAATATGATGCGATTGGTAATTTGATTGCGGATGCTAAAGAAGAAATTGCAAACATTACGTGGAATAACCAAGGGAAGATTGCTTCGCTTACGCGGGTGATTGGAAGTACCAAACCTGATTTGGAATTTTTGTATGATGCGGCGGGAATGCGTATCGGAAAGATTGTGAAACCGCGTACGGGTGCTGTTTTGCAGAGCGAAGACAAATGGACCTATACGTATTATTCGCGCGATGCTAGTGGGAATGTGTTGGCGACGTATGATATAAAGTACCAACAGGTGGGTGGGCCTGCGGGTTGGGAATTAAGATGTGATTTAAAAGAAGAACATGTTTACGGGGCGTCGCGCTTGGGGGTGAAGTATGATGAGCAGGTGGCTTCGAGTAGAGCCTTTACTGGCTCGGTGGGTGGAAATGGTTTATTTGATCTATCAACTAGTTCTAGTATTGTTTGGAATGGTAATACGATTTATCCAGCGGTGGTTGCTAATACGGCTTCGCGTAAGTTGGGTAAAAAAGTTTATGAGTTGAGTAATCATTTGGGGAATGTGTTGGCGGTGGTGAGCGATCGGCGGGTGCAGGTTTCTGTGGTGGGGAATTTTGTGACGGGATATGGTGGGGAGGTGATGAGTTATTCGGATTATTATGCGTTTGGGGGTGCGATGATTGGTAGGAAGTTTGTGAGTGCGGCGGGGGAGTTTCGGTATGGGTTTAATGGGAAGGAGTTGGATCAAGAAGGTATGGGCGGAACTGGTGGAACGTATGATTATGGTTTTAGAATTTATAATCCGAATTTGGGTAAGTTTTTGAGTGTGGACCCGTTGGCAAAAGAGTTTCCATGGAACTCGCCGTATGCTTATGCTGAAGGTGATGTGATTCGAAGTATTGATTTAGATGGTTTGGAAAAATTGCCAAAAAATGAGTGTTGGGATATTACAGATCAACATACAAGCCTTTCTGGATGGCAGTTTGGAATGAACCCAAATTCTTACTACAAGGTTGGCTATTTTAATGGAGAACGAGCCACATTACATCCTATAACATCTGGGCCGAATGCCGGAGCTTGGGTGGTTGTGGTTCATAATATGCGTGATGTAAGTGGCTTTTTTGATTCGGATAAAGCACAATCTGGTTATTTGTATGAATATAAATATGTGCTAGGGTCTGATATGGTTCCAACAGGTGCTTATTTTAATATTAATGTAGATATTTCAACTGGTACGCGAGCCGTTGCTGCATTTACAACTGAAGTTTATAGTGCGCAATTGGATTTTGTACAAGCTGCCAATTCTGGTGGTGATGGGTATTTTGATGCAAATTCTGGCGAATGGGTAAGTACATTTTCTATTCAGAAAATGGCCAATCGAGGAGCGTGTTATGTTGCCGATCAATGGAAAGACCCAGTAAATGTTATATTTGCAGTTAGTGGTTTTGTATTTGCTTTACCAGAAGGAAGTAGCGTAAGTGAAGTTAGTGCAGCAGCGGAGGCGACTGCCGGAGGTAGAAAAATTAACCCTCAGGAGGGGACGCAAAATTGTGCTGGTTGTACTCAAGCTGGTGATGCAACTTTAAAAGGAAATCCATCTAGCGCACTTAAACACGGTGCCACAAGTACAGCCGATATTTTAGCACATTTTGGTAAAACAACATGGGAATACGGACAAACACAAGGTTCAATAACATCAACAATGCTAGCTGCTGGGGATGGTGCTACTGGTGTAGTTTTCGGGTATCGAGGACCAGGTCAAGTTGGCCATGTATTTAATGTAACAAACAGAGGAGGCCAAATTATATTCCTTGATTTCCAAAAATCGGGTTCTGCGGTAATGTCAGCACCTGAACTTTCTGGTTATTCGGAGTTTTGGTTCATTAATACATCTAAATAATTATTCTTCACAAGAAAAAATATTTTTCATTAGCATAAACAGACATGATAGACTTAACTCAAGCAATAATAATTGCTAAAAATGAAATTAATCAGTTAGCTAAATATTCAAAGTATGAGATAATTCTACTTTTGAATAATACTATCGAGTTTAAATACGGATGGGTGTTTTTTTATCAAACAAAAATATTTGTTGAAACAGGAAATCCTAATTATATGCTTATGGGAAATGCCCCAATCATTATCAACAAGTTTGACTCTTCATGTCATATAACAGGTACGCATAAAGATATTCAAGAATTTATAGATGAGTATATTTCAGATAGAGAGGGGTAATGTATCAGATTATCACCTTGCGCAGTGCGCACCCCAAGCAAACCGATACAAAACCTTTCAAATATCCGAAATCACCCACCCAGGGTAATGTATCAAATTATCACCTAGACACAAAAACAAGAATAGAATCCAATAAAATCAATAGTTCCAAGAGTTCTTAAATCCTAAAAACAGACGACCAAAAGGTCGTCTGTTTTGTTTTTAATTCAAAATAACCCTATTTTATTGGGTTGTTCAAAACGTCGTGTCGTAATCTATCACCTACCAAAAAACTGCTTTTAATTTTTTTTGCTCCAAATCAAATTATCAAAACAGCAATGCTAAAATATCAATACTGCAAAAATGATTGCAGGAAAAAAGGTTTTCAAACGACAGGGAAGCAAAAATTTCAATGTCGGATTTGCAAAAAGTATCAGCAAGAAAACTATCAAAAACGGGCTTGGAAAGCAAGCACCGACAGGAAAATTATTGCCTTAACCAAAGAAAGTTGCGGCATACGCAGCATTGGTCGCCTATTAAAAATCGCATGCAATACTGTTTTGAGCCGAACACTAATACCGAAGCCTCGGTATCGCAGCAACGCTAAAACCCTTGCCCATAGAGCAAAATAAAACATTCGAAGCAGATGAACTAAGAACATTCGTCGGTAACAAAAAGAACGAAAGTTGGGTTGCTTACGGCCTAGAACGAAAAACAAAAGCAGTTGTTGCCATTCAAACCGGAAGACGTACAAAAATAAATTTGACAAGTGTAATACAACCAATTTTAGAATCCGAACCTAAAAAAATCAGAACCGATGGCTTAAATATTTACCGCTACCTCATTCCAGAAAAACTACACACCGTAAGCGAACATTTGACCAACAAAACCGAACACATGAATTTAAATTTACGCACACATCCGACTCTTCGGATTAAAACGCTTGAGTAGAAAAACCATTTGCTTTTCGAGATGTGAAACAATGCTTGATGCTGTGGTGAAAATTTATTGTTGGTCGTGAGTTTTGTCAAGCTATCTCCAAGAAAAAAGATGTCGTAAAAAAATGGCAAGCAAAAGTTACAATACTTTACATGTAATAAATACCAGCAAGAAAATTACACATACAACGCATATCAAACCGATACAAGTAAAAGCATCATTGCCCTAACCGATGAAAGCTGTAACTAAAGTCAACTCTTTTTTGTCTTGGCATTTTATTAAAAACACCTTCAACCCATCACGCTTCAAAAATGCGTGTGCGCGCTACAAATACTTTCAGCACCAGTAAGCTCACAATAGCCGTAGCACCAAACACAAGCACCTGAGTCCATTCTTTGAAAATAAGCGAACCTGTTAGAAACAATAAGCTGTAAGTAAATATGACAGCACTGATCCAACAAACAACAAGTGGCAGCACTTGCGTTTTGGGTTTCGTGCCTACACCTTCGGCCACAGGTGCCCACCAGCCACCGGGTTGTACTTTTTTGTAAAATGCGGCAAGTGTTTCTTTCGATTCGGGCTTGGTTAAAAATACAGTTGCCAAAGCGGCGAGCACAGTAAATCCAACGGTGATGAAATACACATAATGTCCACTTTCCCATGCGTTGAAAGCTGCGAGATCATTGGCTTTGAGGTTGGGCATAAACACCAGCGAAAAATAACTATACGGAATAAATGGCGCGAGCGTAGCCACAATTTCTGTTTTGGCATTGATGCGCCACCACCACCAACGCAGAATCAATACAAACCCCAATCCTGCGCCGCAACTGAAAATAAATTCCCATGCTTTTGAAACAGAGGTGAGAAATGGCGTAACACCGAGCGCCAACAGCATGATGACGATGGTGGTGAGTTTGCTCATTTGCACATAATGTTTTTCGGCCTGCTCGGTATTGGCAAACGATTTTTCTTTGCGGTAAAAACGTTTGTAAATATCGTTGATGACATAACTGCTTCCCCAGTTGAGTTGCGTAGAAATAGTACTCATGTAGGCTGCGAGAAACGCAACGAGCATCAATCCTTGCAAACCAGCGGGCAAAAAATCTTGCATGGCATGCACATACGCCGCCCGCCGATCGGCATCTTCGACCAAACCTGGATACACCACAAGTGTACACAAGCCCACAATGATCCACGGCCAAGGACGTAAGCAATAATGTGCTACTTGAAAAAAGAGTGTCGCATAAATCGCATGCTTTTCATCTTTCGCACTCATCATGCGTTGCGCAATATAGCCGCCGCCACCAGGCTCCGCACCCGGATACCAACTGGCCCACCATTGCACACCTAAAAATGCAATGAATGCACCAATACTTAAATTGAGCGCGCCTGAAACACCCGATGTTTGTGGGAAAAACGACAAAGCGGCAGCAGGCAATTTTTCTTTCAAGCCATCTACCCCACCCACTTGATCGCTGTTGAGCATGAGTACCGCGAGAATGATGCAGCCCGCCATCGCAATCACAAATTGCACCATATCGGTAATGGCTACACCCATCAATCCAGAAATAGACGAATATAAAGCCGTAAGCAACATACACGCGCCAGTCCATAAAAGAGCGTGCATCGTATCCATACCGAAATAGACTTGCAGAATGGTCATCATAGCCAGATTGACCCAACCCAAAATGATGGTATTCATAAACAAGCCCAAATAAACCGCACGAAAACCGCGCAGGAATGCAGCCAATTTTCCACCATAACGCAACTCAATTAACTCCACTTCCGTCATCACTTCCGAGCGCCGCCACAAACGCGCAAAGAAAAAAGCGGTAAGCATGCCTCCAAAAAGTGCGCACCACCAAACCCAATTTCCAGAAATACCATTTTTATAAACCAATTCGTTTACAGCAAGTGGCGTGTCGGCAGCGAAGGTTGTGGCCACCATCGAAATTCCGGCAACATGCCACGGAAGATTGCGTCCACCCAGAAAAAATTCGCCTAAACTTTTTCCAGCACGTTGGCGGTAATACAACCCAATACCAAGCGAGAGGAGTAAATAAGCAGCTATGATAATCCAGTCGAGAAGGCCTAAGCTCATTTGATTTTTGTTTTTTTTCAAATGTAGCGCATTGCGCAAGCAGATCATCAAGTTGGATCAGGAGTAATCAACAAGGAAAAGTTGGTTTTGGTGAATAAATATTAGGAACTCGTTCCGCAGCTTTCGATCCCGAAATTTCGAGGCGGAATGAAATCCTGCGGAGCTAAGAACCTCATTAGTCTTGGGCTAATAACGAGGTGTTTAATTTATTGCTGATTCGCGTTGCAAACGCGAGTCTCGGAATTCCTCGTTAAAAACGAGGACTAGCTTTATAGCGCGTTTGGTAGAATAGCGTTTCGTGCTGAAGTTTGAGGATCGATACAAGCCGAACGGGCAATACGGTTTGAGGTGAATTTAAAAAAATGCTCCGCAAAATTTGAAATCCTGCGGAGCATTAAAATTTAATTGCTCGCTTACTGCTTGCGGTTAATTTTAAATTCCGTGCGCCGATTTTTCGCATGCTCCTCTTCTGTACACTCCGTACCATCCACACATTTGTTCAAGACTTTGGTTTCGCCATACCCAACAGGTGTGAGACGCGATTTATCAATGCCTCGTTTGACCAAATAATCGACAACTGCTTGCGCGCGTTTCTTAGAAAGCGTCATGTTGTACTCATTCGTAGAACGCGAGTCGGTATGCGAACTAATTTCGATGATGATGTTGGGATCAATCTGCATCACTTTCACAACTTTCTCCAAGGTAATTTCGGCAGCGGGTAAAATTTTGAAATCACCATAATCGTAATAGATATTTTCGATAATGAGCAAACTGTCTTTTTGCTGCTTGGCTTTCATCTGCAACACCTGCAACCACGGATCGTCCACATAAACAGTACCGAGCGTAACCCGATCGAGCGGCAATACACGGAACTCAAATTTGCCGTTGGCATTGAGGCGCAAAATTTTCACCACTTTGCCATTGGCATCGCGGATGTATAATTTTCCAAGCCCCATCAATCCGGCATCTTTCACCCCATCAACCGTTACCATAAACGATTCGTCGGCAGGAAGATTCTGGAAATTGAAATAGCCTCTGTCATCCGTTTTCGTAGTCTGAATAACATTTCCTTTCGCATCGAGGATATTGACCGTTGTGTTAGGCAAAAGCGTATGCGCCGAATCGGCACCCGTCAATGTTCCACGCAGATCGAGACGCAAATCGGTATCGGTAACAGACATGGCATTGAGCGTGGTTTGGTCTTCGCGTAGGATTTTGAAATAGAATTTACCATTTGCATCGGGCCGCGTTGTCATCAACTCTTTACCACTTTTATTGGTGATCGAAATTTTTGATTTGCTGAGTAATGCCGGATCAACATTTTCATCCACCGCAACGATGTACGATTTATCGGGCGGAATGTGTGTAAACGTAAATGCGCCAAACGCATTGGTGGATGTTTGCTGTACAACCTTTCCATCTTCATCTTTGAGCAATACTTGTGTATTGGCAATCGGTTGTGGAGGCTGTCCGTCAGAAATTAAATTACCTGCAATGGTCAAGTAATCATCATCCGAAAGCAATTGTGGTGGCGCTGTTGGATCGATGGGTAAATTCTGAAATGTAAACTTCCCTCCTACTTCATCGAGTACCGTAACACGCATCGGTGCGTTTTTATCATCGGCCATGAAGTATTTTTTACGGGCTGCGATGGCCGGATCATTTTCATCCATGCGCACGATGTAATTTTTATCGGAAGCTAAATTATTGAAGACAAAATTTCCTTGCGCATCAGAAGTCGTTGATTTCACAATTTTGCCATCGGTAGTCATCAAATCAACTTGGGTATTCGGAACAATATCCGTTGCATTTTTGCTGCTCAATAATTTACCACTGATGCGCAAAAATTTACTGGTTACTTTAAAGCTGTATATATCATCGCTTCCCAAACCGCCAGGGCGATCGGAGGAAAAATAACCGCGACTACCTTCTGCGTCGAAGACCATACCAAAATCGTCGGTTGCACTATTGAGTGGCATGCCTTGATTGACCACTTCCATCCATTTTCCTTTTTCGTTGGCACATTGAAAAATATCGAGTCCACCAATGCCTGGATGTCCATCGGAACTGAAATACAACATGCCATCTTTACGCAGGTAAGGAAAAACTTCATCGCCAGGCGTGTTGACGGGCGTTCCTAAATTTTGTGGCTGGCTCCATCCTTCGCCTTCGCGTTTACACATCCAAATATCTTTACCGCCTTGACCGCCGGGCATATCGGATGAAAAATACAGCGTTTGACCATCGCTCGAAAGGGCTGGATGTGCTACCGAATATTCATTGCTGTTGTACTGAAATGCTTTCGGACTTCCCCAAGTTTTTCCTTTGCGTTGGCAGAAAAATATTTTCGGACGGTTGACGTATTTTTTTGCTTTCAGGCGCAATTGTCCGTCAACCCGATTGAACGCCATGAGCATGCCATCTTCGGTGATGGACACAGGGCCGTTGTGAAATTCTTTATTGAGTTTGCGCGGTAATTTTTTGACTTTGACAAAAGTTGTCGAATCGTCGTTTTCCGATTTTTTGGTGGCTTCGTAGATGGATAAAAAAGCACGTGCGGTTACAGATTCATTTTCACCATTAAGTAAATCCATTTCACCACGATCGGAAACAAACATGACTTTATTGCCCAAGAATGCGGGCGAAAAATCGGATTGTGGCGAATTGAGTGTTTGCACATTGCGCACATCGTACATGGGCATTTGCGTTGACCATACTTGCATATCGTCGAGCGCACGTACCTGATTGGCGGCCACACGATCATTGGGAGCAAGTCCTAAATAGGTTTTGAATTGTTGACGGGACTCTGCTGTTTTTCCATTGTTGCGCAATACCATGCCATAATGCAAATGCACTTGCGGACTAGCGTTCGGATTTGCTGCAATTGTTTTGGCGTACCATTCTTCTGCCTTGGGATAATTTTTGGTGATGCGGTAGCAATTGGCCAAATTTTCCATGGCCTTGACATCCGATTTTTTCCGAAGACCTTTTTCGTATGCTGGAATGGCCAATGCGTATTTTCCATCAGCAAAGTAGCGGTGTCCACGACCGATCTGTGCCGAGAGTGGAACAACGACAAGTGCGAAAAGAAGTACTAGAAAACTAATTTTTTTATTCAACTTCATAAGGCGATATAATCCTCGTGTGTATGCGTGTGGGAGATTAGAAATAGCGTGGCGATAAGACTTGTGCATTAAACAAATTGAGATCGAAGCCAAGCATAATTTCGTGCGAGCCTGATTGGTATTGTTTAAGGGCATTGAACGTCATATCGTAAGAATAACCGATTTTAAATTTCTCGGTGATGTTGTATTGCACCAATGCGATCAAACTTTTTTCGGTGCGCAAGGATAGGCCAAGCCAAAGGGTGTTTTTGATTTTGAAATTGAGGTTGAGATCGGCACTTGCAGAAGCAGCTACACCGGTTACACTACGCATCATCACCGATGGGCTAAACAAGACATTGGAGCCGAGTGCGAAAGCACGACCAAACGTAAAGAAGGCGTGGCGACGAAAACGTGCGGTGCTTGCAGCAGTTAATGTGCTTACCCCATAAACAGATTCATTCAAGTGTGTAACCGAACCACCGATGAAAAAATTCTTATTGTTGAAAAACATGCCGAATTTAAAATCGGGAAATGTTTGTGATGTTGAGCCAAGACCAGAATAAACATCGCCTTGATCTTTGTAGGAAATTAATGCCCAATTGATTTGCGAATTGAGCACTCCAGCCCCCAAACCAAAAGCGAGTTTTCCTTTTCCGAGTGGAATGCGGTAGGCATAATTCAAATAAAATCCAGTAGTTTTTTTCGGACCAATTTGGTCGGCAATAATTTCTAAACCCACACCTACTTTTCCTTTGCGCGTGGGTGTATTGATGGCGAGCACTTGGGTGGAAGGAGCGCCATCGCCAAAGCCAACCCATTGTTTGCGAAATAAAACGGCACCATTGAGTACGCCACGGCTTCCGGCATAGGCAGGATTGGCCGAAAGTGGATTGAACATGTACTGGCTGTACTGCGGATCTTGTTGTGCAAACGCATCGGTTGCAAAACAAGTTGTAAGCAAGGCGGTACAAATTATAGTTCGGATCTTGATCATCATTTCGTGTACTTCTTTTAACGTGTTAATTCAATCCATCCTTTGGCCGATTGGCCGCCAGCGGTTACAAGGTAGAAATAGGTTCCGTCGGCAAGCTCTGCCCCATTTTGATCGCGGCCATCAAAACGAACGGATTGGTTGTCGTAGTTTTCGCCTTTCCAAACGAGTACGCCCCAACGGTTGTAAATCTGAACGGTATTGGGCGTAAATAATTCGAGGTAATCGACGTGCCAATATT
Source organism: Bacteroidota bacterium (assembly GCA_013298545.1). Lineage (GTDB taxonomy): Bacteria > Bacteroidota > Bacteroidia > Palsa-965 > Palsa-965. Next base: position 10,089 of record JAAFIA010000098.1, read on the forward strand.
CGTTTGCGCCGTCGCCGTTTGGAGTGAGGCCGTTGTAGAAATGCACGCCACACAATCCGGGCGATTCGGCAATCTGAATGCTATCGACGTATTGCAAACCGCCTGCGTCTGTAACCGTAACATAATAGATACCGGGCGCGAGGCTGTCGGCGCGGGGGAGCGTATCGTTCGGATTGCTCGACCATTGATACTGATACGGTGCTGCGCCGCCAAGTGGTGTTACTTCGCCAATTCCATCATTGGCATTCAAACACGTTACGTTTGAAAAAACCGTGGTTGCCGAAAGCGAAAGCAAGGTATTGGGCGATGGTTGTTGGAAACCTTGTGTCAAGATAAAATTTCCATTGTTGGTGGTGGGCACCATGACTTCGCCAACAGTCATCGACAATTGAAAATTGCCATTGCTGGAAAACCAACCACAAGAACCAATCAGTACAGGTGTAATGGTACCAATGGATTGCGCTTGCAAGTTGATGTGCAGCAAACACAGTGCAAAACCGAAAAGGAGGGTATGTATTTTTCGATTCATGTTAGTTGGCTTTGGTAACGGTGTAAGTAACGACAACACGGGCCAAGCGAAGGTTTGTATTTCGCTGCGTTAAACCAACTCTAACCCAATATCCATAGGTTGAATTATCAATTGTGGTAGCAGCGGCATTAGATAAGGCAAGTGAAAAAGCTTGAATAGCAGAACCCGCCGTAGTTCCTGCGGTAGTTGTTAAATTGCTTGTACTGTATATTTGCTGAATTACTGTACCATAAGGATCGCCAACTGCATAGTTGCATCTCCATAATGTTGCAACCGAAATCGATCCTACTCCATCGGCATCAACTGCATAAACTGTTACACCAGTAACGATAGCACCATCGGGAAGGTTTACAGGTGCAATAAGATAACCCGCTTGAGCAACTGTTCCCGAAGAAATCCAAGCCGAACCTGCAATATATTTCAAACCATAAAGGGTGTCATTTTCTGATTTAAAACCAGTTCCCGGAATGGATAGGTATCGCGTACGTGCAGTTTGGTATAAGTATTCTGTGTTTGTTCCACGTATTTGAACATCTCCATTGACATCAAGTGCAGTAGTTGGAGATCCCGTGGTTTTAATACCAACTCCAGTACTATTGTAACGAATGATATTTGTATTCTGGTGTTGAAAATAAACTTCGGTATTTTCTAACTGATTAAAAAGCATCTCGCCACTTGTGGAGTTGATCTGCCCCATTTGGAAACCATCGCTGGTCAGTTGTCCCGTAGTATTGTTGGTAAAACGCAATTGCCACCATGAATTAGCTCCGTTATTCAAACTGACCAAGGAGTTTGGAACTGCCGTTGTATTAAGTCCAAGTGCAAATTGTCCATTCGAATTAATATTCATGTAATTCGCCGTATTCACGGTAAACATCATGCGGTTGTTTTGATTGTCGTAGCGAATCATGCCTATTTGCGGATTGGCACTTGTTCCAAAATAAAGTGTTGAGAAAGTTGACGCTGAAGAAAGGATACTCACACCAGCCTGCCCAGAACTATTTGATACATCAAGTAATTGTCCTGGATTTAAAGTACCAATTCCTACATTGCCTTGATTGAAAATAGCAGCAAAACCACCACTATTGGCTGTAACAAATAAACCTGCCCCACTAGCTCCCGAATGGTCAATTTTCACACCATAACCAGTTCCTGTTTGGTTTGCTTGAACGGCTTGCCCTGTTCCTGCGGCGGTTGCAAAAAGACCTGTGCCGTTGGTTAAATTAGAGGCGCGTACACCTGTTCCTGAACTACTGTTGTTTTGTCCCCAGATAGCTGTTCCAGAAACATCGGTATTATAGACTAAGAACGATGTTCCGGCAACTGGTACTCCATTAATAGCACCTTCAGTTCCATTGTCACGGAAAATGGATGAACCGAGTACCGTTGGGCTTATCCATTTGGCCATAAAATCCGTTGTGCCGCTGCCATTAACCGTTCCGTTATCGGGCTGCCAAGAAAGCACACCTGCGCCATTTGTTTTTAAAACATAATTAGCCAAACCATCGAGGACAGGGAATGTATATGCACCAACAGTCAGGTTGCTTGTAAAGCGTCCATTGCCACTTACATCTAATTTATATGCAGGTGCGTTGTTTCCGATACCCACATTTCCAACCCCTGATCCGTTACCAACAATACGCATGCGTTCGGTTCCGAAAGTTCGCATAACAAAATCGGTTTGATCTACTGTTCCTATATAATTCGTTGCAGCAGAAGTGCCCGTATTGCCTGTTGTTGTCCAGTTTGCGGCGGTTGTTGTCAATGGACCACCTGAACCAACCGTTCCGTTCAAGATCAGTTGTCCATTGCTATTTACAGTCAAAGACGATAATGTCCAAGTAGGGCCTGTGGCACCTGCTGCGCCCGCAGGTCCTACTGCACCAGTTGCGCCCGCTGCACCAGTTGCGCCCGCTGCACCAGTTGCGCCCGCTACACCGGTTGCGCCTGTAGATCCTACTGCGCCTGTTGCGCCCGCGGCCCCTGTTGCGCCGTTCGCTCCGTTTGCGCCTGTTGCTCCAGTTACCCCTGCTGGGCCTGCTGCACCTGTCGCTCCTGCTGCACCGGTTGCTCCGGTTGCCCCATTTGCACCTGCTGCGCCTGTTGCTCCTGCTGGGCCTGTTGCGCCGTTCACTCCGTTTGCGCCTGTTGCTCCAATTACCCCTGCTGGGCCAGCTGCACCAGTTGCTCCGGTTGCACCATTCGCGCCAGTTGCTCCTGTTGCTCCATCAAAACCAGAAGGCCCGGTTGCTCCTACTGCTCCTGTTGCACCGTCAAAACCAGATGGGCCAGTTGCGCCTACAGGACCTGCTCCTCCTGTTGCTCCAGTTGCACCATCAAAACCAGAAGGACCTGTGGCTCCATCAAAACCTGAAGGACCTGTGGCTCCTACCGCTCCAGTTGCTCCAACTCCTCCATTCGATCCCGGCAAACCTGTTGCGCCCGTCGCACCCGTTGCTCCTGGAGGACCATTTCCAGAAACGTTGGAATACAAGGCATAAGGCACTGACCACAATTGCGATGCGCCCATATCGGTATAAATACTCGAACTCGTTGTTTTAATCTGAACATTCAACCAATAAGCAGATGCGCCCCAAGGAATCGTGCTAAAATTTCCAACAACAGGTGTGCCTTGTCCAATCACCGAGGTAAA
>JAAFIA010000099.1 GCA_013298545.1 Bacteroidota bacterium
GAGATTAGTGTCTATACAGGAAACCCTACACCCCCCTAGAACGTATAAGAATTAGGCTAGTCGCGGGAAACGCGGGAAGTCTGTTTGCAGTTGCTTGGTTGATATTTTCGGATGTTTATGTAAAAAACGTTACTCGCTGCGTTACTATTATTCACCCCTTAAACCCTAAACGCAATGGGAGTTATATTGAGAGAAAAGAAATTATCCAAAGGTGGCGTATCGTTTTACTTGGATATTAGCCACAACGGAAAACGGTGGTACGAATTTCTAAAAATTTCTGCTTACGGCAACCGCCGAAGCGATGAATTTTTGGAAAAAAAGAAACTGGCCGAACAAGCCCGATCTACGCGGGAGTATCGTATCACCATTGAGCAGGTTGGCATGACCGACCAAAGCAAACAGGAAAAGGACTTTTACACGTTCTTACTGGAAAAAGCCGCATTTATGAAAACGGCTCGACACGCTAAATACTGCATCACCCTATTTAAAGACTTTACGGGGAATGAAAGCCTAGCAATGAGCGCACTAACCAAAGATTTTTTAATACGGTTTCAGGAATTTCTAATCAAAAGAAAATTGCATGTAAATAACTGCTATGGAATCGTACACTATTTATCTTCTGCCATCAATAAAGCCGTAACGGATGGCTTTATGAATGATAACCCGTTTGCGAAGATTCCAAAGGCGAACCGTTTTCGATTGAAAAAAGCAACACCCAAATTTTTAACCATCGAGCAAATTGAGCATTTGGCCGCAACAGGGCAAGGCATCCCTGATGATTTAAAACTAGCGTTTTTCTTATGCTGTTTTTGTGGCATTCGTTGGGTAGATTGCTACGGCCTTAAATGGGATCAACTCGTAAGCCAAGAAATCGACGGTAAAAAAATCAGCGTGTTATTTATCGAGCAAGAAAAAACCAAAGTAGGCGTATATATTCCACTATCAGAGCAAGCCCTTTCGATTATTGGGCAGCGCAAAGCAATCGCGCAAAACGAGCCGCCAAGCCCTTATGTATTTCCTTACCTGTGTAACTCCGAAAAATATACAACGAATTACGCTCGGATGGCTTTCTATATGAAAAAGTGGCAACAGCAATCGGGCATCCATGTACATTTTCATAAGGCGCGGCATACCTTCGCAACGCTCACCCTTTCGCAAGGGGCAGATCTTTATACGGTTTCTAAATTGTTGGGGCATTCGGATATAAAACATACGATGATTTACGCGCGTGTTGTGGATCGTTTGAAGATTCAGGCAGTAGCAAACCTGCCTACACTACGTGGCGAACTTTTAGTAAATTCGGATAAGGAAATTACCAAAAAGAAAAAAACAAATTCCAAAGCACCCAAAGCGAAAGGCCAACCTAAAAAAGGGAAGGCGGCATAAGGAAAAATCAATTTCCAAAGCAACAAATTTCCAAAACAAACAAAAGCAAAACGGGCGGCTTTCTGATCGACAGAAAACCGCCCGTTTTTTATGCGTGATAAAAAGCAAAAAAGAGCAAAAGCGAAAAAATCACTAAGTTCGATTTTAAGCCCTGCTAAACGTTTACAAACGTTTATCGCGTTACGGATATAAACGTTTATAGCCGTTGCACAAACGTTTGTAAACGTTTATATCCGTTACACAAACGTTTAAGGGATATAATCTGACAAGGCCCAAAAGGGGTTCAAAAAAATGGCTAAAAAAATGCACAACGGCCAACAAGTGCAAAAACAAAAAGATGTTAAACGCATAAAATCAGAAACACTTTTTTTGCGTTCGCGTATAAGAAAAAGAAAAAAGACCCGTTACTGAATAGGTTGTTTTGTTTTTGAAGTATAACCCAAAATTTGAATGTATGCGTGTGCCCTATCGAAGATCATTACACGAGCGTTATCTTGATCGTTTCGCAAAAAAGTATAGCCTTTTGTATCAACAAAGCCCAAATAGAGATGGATTTTTAGATACGTTTGAATTGCGTTTAAGTGCTTTTTATTCCCCTGCTATGGACGATGCCTATCAGTCTGAATTAGTGGAAACATATATCGCAGGATTACATTTAAGGCAGCCAAGTTCGGTGCTAATGCCTCAACTACTCGCGTGTCAAAAAAAATGGTACGGCTACCATTATATGCGAACAGAATACAATCAAAATTATCCGCACGTTGATTTATTTGTTTTAGAATCCAAGCTATTACGCATTTGTAAACGGATCATTCGCATTTTGATTTGCCGCGTTTTTCTGAAAATTATTAATGAATTAAAAAAGGCTCGTGCGCGTGGCGGGTTGCGTGAACGGGAAGAAATGGCCATCCTCCGCCGAATGGAACAGGGACAAGTCCCAACTGCCGCGAACACGATTCCACCTGAACGCGGGTTCAGGTGGAAAAGCCCTTTTGCCGAAAAACGTATTCAGACCTTGCATGAGCAATTGATAAACGCACGTTATATTCATAGCGATACGAAAGCGGAACATTTTGCAGAAATTTTCTCAGGTGATCTTGTCGTAAATCCAACGGTATGGATCGCAACCTCAACGGCTTTACTGTTCTTGGTTCAGGAAATGATCGCGCAAGAAATGATTACCCTGCCCGAAGATATTGAACAAAAGTACAAACGTAAAAAGGTGTTGGAGCGATTACGGGACGAAAAAAGCCCCAACGCCGATAACGCTGAATTACAGGCCATCAAACAAGAATTAGGAGCGTGGTTATATGCGCGGATAACGGCTTGTTTTTTGGATAAGGCTGTTTCAAAATTCACAAATAAGCGTTTAAAGTTTGCCAATAACCAACTGCATAATCGAAAGACAAGTGAAACCCCAAGTGCGGGACGTGGACTGGTAAAAATTCTGAATCGTGTATCTAAAGTAACCTGATTTTGACACTTTATCAGGTTTCGACCCTTCGACGTGTAAGCCGTTGAAGGGTCTTTTTTATGCCCTTTCCCTACCTTTTTCATAGCTGATTTTAACCACAGAGCGTAGTCTAAAAAAAGTGGCGAAAAGAAAAACTGCTACCCACCTGCTACCGCCCCTTACTCAAGGACAAAGCCTAGAAAATTGCCGCTGTAAATTTGTACAGGATTTCAGATTTTGAGGACTGAAAACCGCAACAGCATTGCGTTTGCCAACAATGCCGGTGCAAACATAAAGGCAAGAAAGGAGTAAGGAAATGGATCAAACGGCATGGGAACTAATCGTAAACAAGCTCGCAGCGTTAGAGGCAAAACTCGACAACTTAGTGCAGCAAACGCAGGAAGTTTTATCGTTCAAAGAAGCCTATCAGTTTTTAGGCGTTTCGGAATCACAACTGTATAAAATGACCAGTAAGCGGATTATTCCATTCAGTAAACCCGCAGGGAAACGCATCTACTTTGATCGCCGCCATTTGGTGCAATGGATGTTAGGCCGTAGTAAGAAAACAAACAAGCAGCTACAAAGCCAAGCCATCGAACACCTCAAGTAACAACCAAAGTAGTAGTACCAATTAAAAAAACGTGATGTGGTAAGTTTTGCGACACGTCAGGTTTTAACCAAACGCAAAACACCATTTTTAAAAACAAACAACATGAAACGGATTGAAAAATTTGAAGTTCCTGCTTATTACCATACCGAGTTTATTGATGAGGCTATCGGGCATGGATTTTCACCCAAATCGAAAAAGTCAACACAGCCCGATACTTATACCGTGCTGATTACTTACGAGGAAGATGAGCAGCAGGAGTGTATCGACGAATTAAACGACACACTTGCCCAAGTTATCGAGGACGAGGAGTTTGAAGAAGAAGAAGAAGAGGAAGACGAGGACTAAATCCCGTTAAATCTCTTTTTTGCTTTTGAAAACAAGCATCAAAAAAGGCCGCAAGCGAAAAGGCTTGCGGCCATTAGTAAACAAAAAAAACAGGATAAGATGAGTACGAAAAAATGCGCGGAATGTGATATTCTGATTATGAACAAACGTTCAGACTGCCTTTACTGTTCAGGCAATTGCCGGAGTATAGCCTCAAAAAAACGCAAAGAGGCAAAAGAATTGAGTGGTGTAGGTTTGCAATCGTTGAAGGGGTTACTGGAGGCGAAAGAAAAACAACAAAGCCAAGAAGCTACAACAGAAAAAGCAGCACCCAATAAACTAACTAAACTGCCTGTTTCAAAAAAAACAGAAATTCCTGAACAGGCCCAAGAAAAAAAAGAACAGACCAAACAGGAACAACCAAGCAAGGAGCAAGCTGCTACCGTGCGCCTATCTGATATGCCAATGCTTCGCGGCTTTAAAGATGCCAACGGAAACACCTACGAGCCGCCCAAACCGCCGCCGCCACCGCCCGTTGAGCCGCCACCGTTTACAGAACAAATGCCTGTGGTTGAAAATCCAATCTTTGAAGACAAAATTACCTGTTTCGATAATCCCGAATTTAAAGAACGACTTGCCTTTCTTGAAACGCAAAAGAAAAAGGGGCTTGAATTTTTAGCTGCTGCAAAAGTAATCGAAACGGAGTTTAACCGAATAAAAGCGGGTGATGGAACAGAGCCATCTAGCTATATGCTTGGTGCTTTTATTGGTGCAGGTACGGGGCGTATGATGGCTGAGAATGAAAACAAAACATTGTCGAGTATTGTAGGCGGGCTTTTGGGAATTGGATTAGTCAGGTTGGTTCACCATATAGGCAAAGATGATTTTCTTAAAAAGCGTGATAAACAACTAAATGACTTGAAAGATCGTTATGCTTCGTTAATGGCTATGGCTACGAAACAGAATAATTATTGTGGGTCTTTAGCGAACGAACTTCGATACATTGCACCTTATATCGAGGAACAAAAAAAAGTACAAACCAATACCCAAAAAATAGCCAAGCAGCAACAGGCTTTAGAAGGTTTTCAGTTGCACCAAGCAGCAGCACTACTCAAGCAACAGGAGTACGAAAAAGCCCTCAAAGATTATACCCAGCAGTATATCAACGTACAAAACCAAACAAGTCAGCAAACAAACCAAGATACGAGCCAAACGCAAGACAAAACAATAGGCGTAGTATCTTCTAAAAAACTTGGTGAGCGTATCGGTGGCGCGTTTGTTTTTAACGGGGTTTGGAAAACGCTTTTGGGCGAAGTTTCCCGCGAGTTTCAACTTGTTTTACATGGGCCTTCGGGAAGTGGGAAAAGCCATCTTGCCATTCACCTTGCCAAATACCTTGCCGAGCATCATGGAGAAGTGTTGTACAACACGAGCGAGGAAGGATTTTCGCGCACGATGGATATGAAACTTGAAAAACTGCAAGCCAAAGTAGATCATTTGGACATTGCTGTTTTTGAGAACATGAGCGATTTTGTGCAGAACATTCCGCCACAGAAATATAATTTCATTGTCCTCGATTCGGTCAACGACATGAAAATGAAAGGAGAGGATTTGCGCCAACTCCGAAAAGCGTTTCCACATTCGGCCATCATTGCCATTTGCCAAAACACCAAAAACGGGGATATTCGCGGGGGCTATGACTTTGTGCATGATGCCGATATAAAATGGCGCGTTGAGGATGGTGTTGTTTACACGGATAAAAACCGATTTATTGAGAACAAGCCACAGGTAAATATTTTTGAGATTAAACCCGTTCCACTTGAACGTGTGCCTGTTTCTAAACCGAATAAAGACAAGAACCCGCTGCCGTTTGGCAATAACAAGGTGTTTAATTTTTCGGACAAAAAATACACAGACGAAGGTGATACACTTTTTGATGAGTTAAATTTTGGAACGTTGATCTAAGTCTGTTTTTGAATCAAAAATCCCTTTAGCTAGAATCGCGAAGGGGATTTTTTGTTTTGCAAAAAGTAAATATCTGCAAATAGCCGCTTTTTTTGTGCTGCAAGTAACTGCGTTAAAAACAGCCAAATTATCCGTTGCTAAACGTTTATATCCGTAACCGCGTAAACGTTTATAGCCGTTGCACAAACGTTTATAAACGTTTATAAACGTTTATTTCGCCCCGTAAACGTTTAGGCAACGTTTAGCGGTAAAAAAGTGATTTAACACGGTTGTTTGCATTTTACTAAGCATCGAAAATGATAACATGAGCGAACACAAAAAGCACAAAAAAATCGCACACCATTTTGCCCCAAACAAAAACGGTGTGCGAATAAACAAGGAAATGAAAAACGTTCAAAGCTACGTTTTTCAGAAATGCAGAAAAAAGAATTTTCTACTTATTTTCTGATCGTATGCAAATCTATTCTACTTTTGCTTTATTCATCCTTAAACAAAGACTATCGACAACAACACAAAATAACATATCGTAATTAACGCATTGGCGTTAGTGTATTCTAGCTTATCAAAACGGCGAAAAAATTGACAACCGCAAGAAGACACTAAACGTCCAGCCGAAAGGCGTGGACTTTAGTGTACTTGTGGTTAGGGACTTCGCCGTTCCTGATAAGCGGGTATAACTTTAGTTCCACGCCGATTTTTTTTGCCCTAACCCAATGCTAAAGAAGCAGTATCCCTGACCGTTTTGGTGTGCAGGGATAGAAACTGGTTTGCCTAACTGTCTAGGGGTTATGCGGTAGGCGGCCAGTTTCACTTTTCATTTATGCTCAAAAATAATTACACCCTCAAAAATCAGTTAGACATGTTATTAATGCCCAAAACGTGTATAAAATCTCCTAAGACAATGGAAAACAAACTTTTAGAGCCAAAACTAAACCGCCCCGCGTTTCTTGTTTGCCTTGTGATAATCGAGCATAAAGAAGGCCAATTAAGCAGCCCTAACGAAAACGAAGCAGCAAACGATCAGCAGCAGAACAAAAGCGATAGAAATTCCCCCCAATGGCCCAAAATTGGCGTATTGTATGAGCCGCCACCGCCTGAGAAAATCAAAAAAGGAAAACCTATAAAACGGGTTCAGACTGAACCCATACCACCAAATGAACATCCGTTAAACAAACCCGATCAATCAACTTAAAAGAAAGGAAAACACACGAAAAAGAAAGCCTAAAAGCATTTAGACTTGTATATAAATCAAAAAACTCGGTTTTGATTTAATACTTGTTTTACTCACATTCGCTTAGTTTTAAGTGAATGACCCAAACAAAAATCCCTTATACCATGAACAAAACACGGTTTTCGTGCGGCTTTGTATAGAGCGCACCACGTCCAAAAAACGCATGAGCTGAACCAAGATCCCAATACTTGATCCACAGTATTAAAACAAAACTTCGATAAATATGAAAAACAAGATCAGATTATTTGCGATTTTTCTAGGAACGCTTCTTCTAGGTAGCTTGTATGCGCAAAATACCTGCACAACTGCTATACAAATCACTCAAAATGGATGTGCTTCCTACACCACCAACAATCAGGAAGTATGGTTCACCTTTACAACCAGTTCCAATCAAACGCAAGCGGAAATTAGTGTAACCAGTTTTGTTACTGGAACTCAGGATATGCAACTTGTTCAACTTTTCGCAGGAACCTGTTTAAGCAATACACTCGTTAGTAGTTCGATTCGGGATTTGAATAGTCTTAATATTTCAAGCCCTGTTAATCCTAACACCACATACATTTTGAAAGTGTCGAGAACTACTTCGACAAACATTACTTTCAATATGTGTATTGATTTGCTTACGCAATTGCCATGCCCACCATGCGTTGCAACAGGGATTTGCCAGTATGTTTGCGAACCTAGTTTTGAAACATTTACTTATGATCCACAACAACCCAATGGGCCACTTGCTTGTAATTGGGAGTACCCATCCTTCCCATACAACAACGCAGGTACTCCAGATGCTTTTTCAGTAAACAGCCCATTGCCTGTAAATGCTATGAATAATTTTCAAGGAAGTCAATCACCACATACAGGCAATGCCTATCATGGCGTATATAACTATTACAACAATACGGCAAATTACAGGGAGTATTTTTGTACAAAACTAACTACGCCGTTAACGCCTAATTTGAATTATCGGGTTACTTTTTGGTTGAGCCTTGCAGATTATTCAAGCTATGCAGCTAATGGTATGGGGGCTTATTTTAGCGTAACAAAACCGCAACAGATTAATTACTCAAATATAGCTGTAACACCTCAGTTTATGGTCAATCAAATTATTACAAACACTTCGGGATGGGTTCAAGTATCAGGTAGTTTTTCAGTCAACGTCCCTGGAGTAGAATACTTAACCATTGGAAATTTTTTAAGCGATGCGCAACAGGCAAGGATTAATGTTCCTTCGGGTGGTACATATCCGAACTATTATCCTGAATATGGGTGTTATTATTATATAGACGATGTTACTGTTGAGCCGGATCTAAACATTGTTGCAAGCATAAATCCACCAATTGCCTGTGTCGGCGATTCCGTACATTTTACAGCCTACTCGCCTAATGCGGTTGGAAATTATGTCTGGTCGGGACTTCCCAATGGTAGCGTATGCCAAAGCGCAAATTGCGATCTTGTAGGTGCTTACGCTTCTTCATCCTTAAATAATCCAGTTTTGGTAACGGCAAATTTTCCGGCTTACGGTTGTTATGATACAGTCCTTCTAATACCCAACTTCGTTGATTTGCCAACCAATGTAAATGCAGGGGAAGATCAAATAATTTGTTTAGGAGCAACCACGTTTTTATCCGGCACATCGAGCGGAAATTGCACCAACACCAGTTGGAGCATTTTGAATGGCCCGATAATTGGGAACATTGCCAATTGTTCGCTTGCTATTTCCGTTGCTCCAACTACGACAACTACTTATGTTTTTACATCATGGGCTATGCCTTCGGGATGTTCAAAATCAGATACCGTTACCATTTTTGTAAATCATACACCAGATCCAACTTTATCAGGAGCGTTGTATAACGATTGTGCAAGTGGTATGCAAATATATATGCCTGTAAGCCCTGATTCAAACGTTGTTTATACTTGGGTTGTATCGGGCGATTCTTCGCATATAGTCGGCAATAATAGCATTGACATAAACTGGAGCGTAAATGGAGGCTATTTGGTTGTAACGGCTATTGATACGACTACTAATTGCCAAAGCACTGATACGCTAGTTGTCCCGCCCTGTTGTATAGACCCTATAAATATCTCGCTAAATAATAGAACCGCAAGATCAGTTTTAAATGATCCTGCTTTAGCGGCTCAAATCAATGGTACAAATTTCACTTATTCAAACCATATCATTATTAATGGTTTGTTTCTGATTGATACTACATTCACCTTTTTAAACTGCCCACTTATTGACATGGGCGGTAATGCTAAAATTGAGGTGCAACCCACACAAACCTTGACCTATGATAATAGTCAAGTTAGTATAAAATGCGGTATGATGTGGGACGGTATTTACATTCAAGGAAACACCGCTACGCTCAATGTGATTAATCAATCTGTGTTGCAACAAGCCAAGCAAGCCGTTGTATCTGAAAATGGCGGGGTGTATTTCATCGAAAATTCAACCCTGCAAAACAATTACCGCGATATGCTTATCAAGGCTTACGCATTGCCACATACAGGCGTTGTCAGAAGTACACAGTTTACGATGAATAGTAATTTTTTAACGGCATTCCCGCCACTTCCGTTTGGGCATACAAGCACAATTTGCGGAATTGAAATTGAAGGAAACGCCGATATACAAATTGGTGATGCTTCGCAGGGAACTTACCAAAATGATTTTACAAACATCATGGTAGGCGTGCGTTCTTCAAACTCAATCACAAAAGTTGAAAATTGTAGTTTTTCTCATTTTGTCCCCACCCTTGTACAGCAAACCAATATACCCGACGCGGGTACAGGCGTGGTAGCCATTGGCAGCAAAAACTACAACTACGCGCCTATGATTACCGTAGGCGGGGCAACACTTGCCGAGCGTTGTGATTTTGTCGATGTTAGAAATGGTGTATATGCCCAAAAGCAAATCCATGTAAACGTGCTGAACAACAATTTTGCAGCAATCAAATTGCGCGGGATTAGCGTGCTAAATTCCTCGTCTAAAAACGTAGCTATCGAAGATAATATTATTTCTAACAACGCCGTTACGTTTCCGTTTCAGACAGGTATTTATGTGGTTGACGTTCCCTACACACTCGTCAACATCAAGCGTAACCGCGTGATTCAAACGGGTTCGGTCAATTCGCAAATTGGTACGGGCATTCATGTGGCCCTTGTTTCGCCAAGCGATGCTACGGTAAACATTATGAATAACACCACCATTAGCCGCGTGAAGACGGGCATTTATTTGGCAAACCTGACTGGACAAAACAAAGTAAAAGTTTCGTCCAATTACATCGGGTTTTCTAAACCAAATGCAAATTACACGTCGGCGCACTATGGCATCCGGTTGAGTGGTTGCGCTACGGTTTTGTGTGATACCAATACGGTAATGAAATCGGGTGCTGCACCAACGCAGGCCATGATTCAAAACCTACGCGGCATCAGCATCGAAAACAGTCCTTCGACATTTGCGACGGATAATATTTTCGTGCGGATGGGTAGCGGAATTTTTGGCTATCAGATTTCGAGCAGCAGTACGCTTGCTTGTAATACGCTCAATACCTGCTATCATGGGGTGTACTTTACAGGAACACCTGCCACAAACAATGCTTGTGATATTGGCGATCAATTGATTGATCCGAATGGGGTGGCGGCGGCTACGGGGAATACGTGGTTTACCAATGTGGCACAGCAAGAACTGAACGGTAAAGTTAATCCACCTTCTGATTGGCGTTGGGATATTAGTCAACCCATCAATTTCGTCCAAAATTTAACGCTCCAACAAGAAAACTACAATGCGTGTAATTTGTTTTTCTTGCAACCGGCTGAACCAGACTGGCGCGACAAAGAAGTAGGTTCTGCTTTACGCACGGCTTCGGACAGTAACACCACAAACGAAACCCGCTATGTGCTTTATAGTTATGCGTATAACCGATTAGTAGAAAAACCAAACTGGTTGAGCTTAGGCACACCCGATGACAGCGTCTATCAAAACTTCTTCAACAGTTTTGATCCAACCAATATCGGTTTCTTAAACGATATTGGTGCTGCTGCTGATACGGGTAACTATGCTTTTGTAATGAGTGCCGCCAATGGTATGAGCAGCGCGAATACAATGGAGTATAATTTGAAACAGGTGTACATCATTTATGCCAGTTCTTGGATGCAAGGCTTTACGGCGTTTACGCCAACGGATTCGGCTATGCTGTGGAGTATTGCTTTAGAAGACCCCGCCGAAGGTGGAACAGGTGTGTATAGTGCGCGTACGCTGCTAGGTTTAGATGTGGACGATTACGGCGCAAGTAATTTGCGTTTGATAAACGGAAGCGAAGAGGCAAGCGTAACGGAAGTAAATAACGCTTTTGCCATTTATCCCGTTCCTACAACGGATAACCTGACATTAGAATATACCGTGTACGAAGGCCAACAAGCACAAGTAGAAATGTTTGATTTGTCGGGTAAGCAAGTTTACACTGAACAATTGCAACCACTAACAGACGTTTATACGCTTGACCTTACAGCATTGCCGCAAGGTGTATTTATGCTGCGCGTGGTGGTTGATGGTGTTTCTACCGATGCAAAACGGATCATACTCATTAAATAGTTAAATTTGATCTAGTAATTTCCGAATCAGGGTTCGGATAAATCCGAACCCTGATTTTTTAAAACATGAAAACAAGGTTGTTTACTTTTTGCCTTTTGTTTTTTTCGCTGCTAAGTAGCGGACAGGTAAACCTTGTCAGAAATCCGAGTTTTGAAGACACGATACGTTGCCCTTCGGATAGTACAATTACAAAGGCTAGATACTGGTATAATCCTTCAATCTGTGGATCACCAGATTATTTTTATCCGACAATGATAGGAAATTTAGATTGTGTTGATATGCTTGCTGTGGGCAATTCATGGGGCGGCGGTAGCTATTTGAATAATTGGGGCTTTCAATTACCACATACAGGCATTGCTTATGCAGGCTTTGGTGTGCCCGAAGCGGCTGAACTAATAGCAAACCACATGCTCGACAGTATGCAAGCCGGAAAAAAATACGAAGTCAGTTTTTACACTTCTCTTGGTGAGGCTTCAAGATCGGGCTTAGATATGATAAGTTTTTGTTTCATGCAAGACAGCGTAGTAGATTACAATCAAAATACATGTTGGTTTTTTATAGATAGCTTACAAGCCCATGCCGGAAACAAGCCCTATAATTATTTGATAGATACTGTTAGATGGCGTTTAGTTACTGATACATTTACCGCGCAAGGTGGTGAAGAATATTTTGTTTTTGGTGGCATCGACACGCTCAACGATCATTATTATTTAGTGGATTCTATTTTTCCATCACGAGCCGCCTATTATTATTTTGATGATTTTGATGTGCATTGCATCGACTGTGAGCAGGACACAGTTATAAGTCCACCTATCCGGCCTTTTTTACTTTATCCGAACCCCTCAAGCGGTCAGTATTTTTTAGAGTGTACGGTACTTGCCCCATCGGTTGTAGAAATTTTTAACATGCTCGGTCAAAAAGTAGAAACCATCCCCATAAGTGAAGGCGAAAACAGATTCAGTTTTAATTTAACCACACATGCGGCAGGTGTGTATGTATGGCGGGTAAGATCAGGAAATGAGCAGTTACACACGGGAAAACTGGTATTGAGTAATGATGTGTCGCAATAGGGGCAAGAATGCCGTAAAACGCCTGTAAATAGGCTATTTTCAGGAAAATTTAAGAAGTGCGTTTTTTAAAGTCTTAAAAAGGCTTATATTTGTTCTAGTTCCTTCAAAAAAGCAGCATTTACGGCATATTCAGAAACCATCTGAAATCATTTGCCAAGTAACTGCAAATACGGCATAGGTGAACTTCGGCGTGTAATTTGGTGCTAAATCGTTACCCGTAGAAGATTTAGAGGCTTGCAAAGCCTTACAGAGTGGAAGTTTCCTGAAAATTCTTAGACATGAGATTAGAGAC